>JBJOMF010000094.1:0-10740 GCA_046052505.1 Bacteroidota bacterium
GTGCTGAGGGTAGGGTTGATGGTCACATAAGGTTGCTGACGCTGGTATTTTCCTCCAAAAAGCTCCCGGTCGATACCATCCCCCTCCAACACCGGTTTTTGACGCGGGGCCTTATCGCGCATGGTGCCTTCGATCTTTGCGAAGAGGCTGCGGTAGGTAATGGATCCCTCCAGGGTGCTGAGCACTTTGCTCAGTGCGTAGGAAAGGGAACCCACAGGCCGGTTCTCATCGTCAAGGCATTCAAAATTCAGTTGCTGGGCCTGGGCGCCCGACAGGACTACGAAGGTCGCTGCATCGTCACTCAGTTTGGATCGGGTTCCCTCCTTGAAGACATCGGCTCCGACCCCGGCGGGCAATTTTTTTCTGCTGAAATCATCGCTCACCATGGGACTGTTATTTCCCCTGGCGATGGCCACGGGACCCCGGGTACCGCTTCCGGAATGGCAGGCATCGATACTCACCAGCAGATCACCGCTCTTGCGCAGTCTGTTCCGGATCTGGGTGACATACTCACCGAAGGCATCATCCCGTAAATAGTCGTTCGAAACGATATTGAAAAGACTTTTGTCCTGCGAATAGCGGGCCCCCCAGGGTACGATGGTTTCATCCAGCCCATCGGCCTCCTCACTGAGGTTGTCGTCCTCGATCTGTTGCCCGTGGGATGAGATGTGAATCACCACCACATCGCCGCGACCGGTTTGGTTTACCAGATCGGCCAGTGCATCCTCGATTCCTTTTTTTGTGGCCTGCGCATCGACCAGGGTCTTGATCTGGTCGGCCGGAAAATTCTGCCGTAGCAAGGCATTCTTGATCAGCGGCACATCGTTGGAAGCATTGATCTGGCGCCATCCGTTCTTTTCCGGCTCCGGATAGTCGCCGATGGCGATGATGAGGGCCCTTTTGGTTTGGGCCGATGCCGGTATCAGCCAGGTGGCCAGGATCGCCAATATGAGTATGCGCTTGAACATGCCGAAAAGTTTATGTGAAATTAGGGAACCCGCGGAAACGCCAAATACCCGCTATCGGGTAGATGGCGAACGGTGCGTCGATTTTTACATATCTTAACAGTCTGATGCGACGTTCCGGATCATCCCGTCCAGGCCCGTCTCACCGCTGTGTGCGATGGATGGTAACCTGTTACCTATTTCTCCTTGTGCCGCAGCTGCGCGCACAGGACATGACCGGGTATGACAGCCTGGTCTACCGGGCCTACGAAGAGCAGTTCGCCTCCCTGCTGAGCGTCCGTGGCATGGAGCCCTTCGAGATCAATAAAGTGCTTACCGCCTACCGCCAAAAGGGGGTGAATTCGGACGCCGATCTGGCCAATTGGCTGGGGCTGACCTATCCTTCCGACCGGGGCATCGGGTTTCTCTTCTACTTTTTCCGCAATGATTCCCTCCGGCGGGTATTTATACGGCCCGGAAAAGTGATGGAGACATTATGGGTGCCCGTGAAGAAAGACAGCCTTCTGCAACTTACTGTCGACCTGAATCAGGTCCTTGGGTTGTATGCTGGCACCGGGAACCGGTTGCCCAGGGTTCGCGGGGCGATCGTGAAACCGCCGCCTGCCTCCAAGGGTATGACCTACGACCGGCTGGTCATGCGGCTGACGAAGCTGCTGCTACCTTCTTCCTTTGATACCTCTTACCGGCATCTTATCATCGTTCCCGCCCTGAATATCGGCACCCTGCCTTTTGCATTATTACGTCCATACCCGGATGGCCGATTATTGGCAGACCATTGCAGCGTTACTGTTGTTCCGGGTCTGATCGACCTGGTGGGGATGCGGATCGGAGCCCTGCGTACGGCGGCAGGCTGGGGGGGATTCGGAGCCACTAGTTATGCACAGATCGATCCGGCTCGGAAGCTCGATTCCCTGCGGTTTACTCTGGCGTATCCATTGTTCATTTGCAATCCCCGGTATCCGCTGAACACCCGGTATGATTTCCCGGATCTCCCCGGGGCGAAGAAGGAGATCGGGGCAGCCCTGCCCTTTGCGACATCCTACAAACTCTTCGAAGGTGCAGAGGCGCGGAAAGATTCCATCTGGCGCTATATCGGCAGAACGAACCTGCTCTGGTTCGCTACCCATGGCATGGCCGATACGGTCGATGCGAAAAAGGGGTTCCTGGTCCTCAGCGGAGACGACCCCTTCCTGACCGTCAAGGATATCATGGACCGAAGGAATCAATACCGAAGCTACCCGGAGATGGTGATCCTGTCTGCCTGCCAGACCGGTCTGGGCCGTGCAATGGAGGCAGGCATTGCGGGATTGGCCCGTTCATTTATCCTTTCTGGAAGCAAGCATGTGATTATGAGCTTGTGGAACGTCGATGATGAGGCGACGGCCTTCCTCATGGGCCGCTTTCTCTATCATCTCCAACAGCCTTCGGCGCACCTGCCGGCGGAGCCTTTGCGCAAGGCCATGCAGGATACACGGCGAAAGTTCCCGCGGCCGGCCCAATGGGCCAGCTTTACGCTGTTCGGGATCGATTACTGATCAAAGGGTCCAGTCCACCAATCGGTTGACCCATTCCTCACGGTAGGGGGTGGTGATGCGGATATAGTTGTCCGTGTAGCCTTCCATCATCCCGTTGCGGTCCTGGTGTTCGAAAAGCACTGTTCTCGTGTTACCGGCTTGCTGCTCCGTGAAATGCCGCATTTTTCTGTACGACAGTTGCCGGAGGATTTTGTTCCGCTCCTGACGGGTTTGTATCGGTACGACCGGTCCCAGACCGAGGGCATGGGTATTGTCACGTTCAGAATACGTGAATACATGGAGGTATGAGATCTCCAGTTCGTGGAGGAAATCGTAGGTGTCCTGAAATGCGGCATCGCTTTCGCCCGGAAATCCGACGATCACGTCCACTCCGATGGCGCAGTGCGGCATCCGTTCCTTTATGGAAGCGACACGCTCGTGGTAGAGTTCTCTCCGGTACCGGCGGCGCATCGCCCCCAGAATGGCGTTGCTCCCGCTTTGCAGCGGGATGTGAAAATGCGGCATGAAGGCCCGGCTTTCGGCCACGAATGAGATGATTTCATTGGTCAGCAGATTGGGCTCTATGGAGGAGATGCGGTAGCGTTCGATCTCACGGACCGGGTCCAGGGCTTGAATCAGACGGTGGAATGTTTCCTCCCCGTTGTTCCCAAAATCACCCAGGTTTACACCGGTCAGCACGATCTCCTTCACACCGGTGGCCGCCAGTGCGGCCGCGCGCCGGACCACATTGTTGATGGTGTCGCTGCGGCTGCGGCCCCGGGCCATGGGTATGGTACAGAAAGAGCAATTGTAGTCGCATCCGTCCTGTACTTTCAGGAAGCTGCGTGTCCGGTCGTTCGCCGACCAGGAGGCGTGGAAGTCGGATACATCGTTGATGTCGCAACTGCAGATACGGGCCGGATCTCCTTTGGTTAGTTCGCGGATATGCTGCGGCAGGTTGAATTTTTCCGCGGCACCCAGTACCAGGTTTACACCGGGTATGGAGGCGATCTCTTCCGGCTTCAGTTGTGCATAGCAGCCGGTGATCACCACCAGGCTTTCCGGTGACCGGCGCTGGATACGTCGTACCAGCTGGCGGCATTCCTTGTCGGCATTATCCGTGACCGAGCAGGTATTGATCACATACACGTCGGCCCGGTCGTCAAAATCCCTTTTTTGGAACCCTTCGTTCTCCATCATCCGCGACAGCGAGGAGGTCTCGGAGAAATTGAGTTTGCAGCCCAGGGTATGGAAGGCTATGGTCGGGGAGATGGCCATGGGTCTGCAAAGGTACACGGAAGCCTGCACCCGGTAAAACATCCGTGCGGCTCAACTGCCGGCTTTTGGTTAATTTTACGGCTGCGTATATGAAAAAGAAATGGTTCCCCTATCTCCTGATCCTGCTGCTGGCAGGGGTGGTCTATTTACTGCGTGATCGGTGGCGGGAGACCCCTTCCCGTCAAAATCCCGAGCGATGAAAACCTGGACGCTGCCCTTTCGCTGGGTCTACAGCGTATATGCATTTCTCGTCTTCCTGGCCGTCATGCTCCTGATCTTTCCCGCCGCTCTCGTGGGTACATTATTGGGCCGGATCCGGGGTGGTAATTTCATGTACCGGCTTTGCCGCATCTGGGGCGATACCTGGTTTTTCCTGATCGGTATCTGGCATACGAAGATCTATGAGGCGCCACACGACCCTTCCCGCTCGTACATTTTCATTAGCAATCATATTTCCTACATCGATGCGGCCATCATCACTCAGGCGATCCGGCAACCGCTGCGTCCGCTGGGTCGGGTGGAACTGTCGAACGTTCCGGTATTCGGGCTGATCTACCGCAATGCCATCGTGACGGTCGACCGGAGCGATCCCGAGCACCGGGCCCGCAGCATCCAGATCCTGAAGTCGGTGATCCGGCGCGGGATTTCGGTGATGGTATTTCCCGAAGGAACCTTCAATATGGGTACTACCCCGCTCAAATCCTTTTTCGACGGGGCCTTTCGGGTGGCGATCGAAACGCAGACACCGATCAAGCCCGTGCTCTTTCTGGATGCGTACCGCCGTATGCCGTATGAGAGCCTGTTCCATATGTCGCCCGGACGGAGCCGCATCCTCTTTCTGGATGAGGTTTCGGTGGAGGGATATGGCATCGAGCGATTGCCCGAACTCCGGGAGCAGGTCTTTCGCCTGATGGAGCGTAAGCTCATCGAATACGGATCTGCCTGGCGCCATGAGTAGTTGGTCTTTTTCCGGTAACTTGAACCTTACAACTGCGACCCTTGTACGCTGAGATCATCATCCCTGCTGCCTTACCTAAAAACTATACGTGGTCCGTGCCCGAGCCCTTGCGGGAGCAGGTTCGTTCCGGCATCCGGGTAGAGGTGAATCTGGGTCGCTCCAAACGCTATGCCGGGATCGTCAAGCGGCTGCTCGACGAGAATCCCGTACAGGTCGATCCCAAGGCGGTCCTGTCTGTCCTCGATGCCGAGCCGGTGATCTACCCGCAGCAACTGCAGCTCTGGGAGTGGATGGCTTCTTACTATATGTGCGGTGAAGGCGAGGTGATGGCCGCGGCATTGCCGGCCCATTTCAAACTATCCAGTGAGAGCATCCTGGTCTTCAATGAGGCCTATGGCGATGATTTTTCCGCTCTTGGGCATGATGAATACCTGGTGGCCGAGGCCCTGCTCCTCAGACGTGAACTTTCCCTGTCGGAGGTGCAGGAGCTGCTTGACAGTTCTCACACCTATCCGGTCATCAGCCGCCTGATACAGCGTCAGGTCTGTACGGTCTGGGAGGCACTGCGGCAAACTTATGTGCCGCGGAAGGAATCCTTTGTGATTCTCGATCCCGCATATGAGAGCGAAACGGAGCTGGAACGTCTCCTCAACACCGACAGCCGTCTGCAACGGGCCGTTAAGCAACAGGAACTGCTGCTGGCCTTCCTGCACCTGCACCGTACGGAAGGGGAGGTGACCAAGTCCGCCCTCCTGAAAAAATCGGGTGCATCCGATGCGCAGCTCAGAGGGCTCGTGGAGAAGGGGGTCCTTCATGTGGAGAAGCGGGAGGTCGGCCGGCTGCGGACGCTGCCCCGAGATATTCGGATCGATTTTGAGCTGAGTCCGGCGCAGGAAGCGGCCCTGGCTTCCATCCGGACCGCCTGGATACAGCACGCGGTCTGTCTTTTGCATGGCGTCACGTCCAGCGGCAAGACGAACCTGTACATCCGTCTCATCGAATCCTGTATCCGGGAGGGGAAACAAGCCCTTTATCTGTTGCCCGAGATCGCCCTGACCTCACAGGTGATACGCCGTCTTGAAAAGCACTTCGGTGGTCATATCGGAGTCTACCATTCCCGGTTCTCACAGAACGAGCGGGTGGAGATCTGGAACAAGGTGAAGAGCGGGGAACTTCGTGTCATTCTTGGTGCACGTTCTGCGGTGTTCCTTCCGTTCTCTGAACTGGGACTGGTTATCTGCGATGAGGAACATGATTCATCGTTCAAGCAGCAGGACCCTGCGCCGCGCTACAATGGTCGGGATGCTGCCATCTACCTGGCGTCCCTGTTCGATGCGCGGGTGCTGCTGGGCAGCGGTACACCCTCCTTCGAAAGTTACCGGAATGCGCGTTCAGGCAAATATGGGTTTGTAGAATTGCTGCAACGATACGGTGAACTGGTACTGCCCCCCATTCAGCTGATCGATACCCGGTCCTTGCCGCAGCAAGGCTCTCTTCGCACGATCCTGTCCCCGCCTCTGGTGGAAGCGGTCAACCGGGTGTTGGACCGTAAGCGGCAGGTGATCCTCTTCCAGAACCGGCGGGGTTATGCGCCCTATCAGGTCTGTCAGCTTTGTGGCTGGATCCCGCAGTGCCATCACTGCGATGTGTCGCTCACCTTCCATAAGCTGCGTAACAAATTGGTGTGTCACTATTGCGGTACGACCTATCCGACGGTCCATCGCTGTGCGGCTTGCGGCAGCGATAAATTCGTACAGCGTCATTTCGGTACGGAGCGGATCGAGGAGCACTTACAGGAAACCTTTCCCAAGGCACGGATCGCCCGGATGGACATCGACACCGTTCGGGGGAAACAGGCACATGACGGTCTCATCCAGCAATTCGAACAGGGACAGATCGACATCCTCATCGGTACCCAGATGGTCGTGAAAGGCCTTGATTTCGACCGGGTCGACCTGGTGGGTATCCTGGATGCCGACGGCTTGTTGCATTTCGCCGATTTTCGCGTGCATGAACGGGCTTTCCAGCTGATGGAGCAGGTGAGTGGCCGAGCCGGCCGCAGGGAAGCTACGGGTCAGGTGCTGGTGCAAACGGCGCAGCCCGGTCATCCGGTGCTCCGCTGGGTACAGCAGCACGATTACATTTCCCTGTTCACCGGGGAATTGAAGAAGCGGAAGGAGTTCGGATACCCGCCCTTCACCCGGTTGATCAACCTGACCTTCCGGCACAAGGTGCGGGACGTGGCGGAGCGAGCCGCGACCGTCTTTGCTGAACGGATCCGACCTGTATATGGGGCACACCTTGTAGGTCCCGCTGAACCTGTCGTTGGCCGTATCCGCAATCAATATATAATGGAGCTGATGCTGAAATTGCCTCGCGACGCTGCTCGGATCGCGCGTTGCAAAACGGACCTGCTCGACCAGGCGGCCCTACTGCATCAGGAGCCGGCTTTTCGCTCGGTATCGATCGTTCCTGATGTCGATCCGGTTTGATGCTTCGTTCCGACCCGGCTTGCGAACCATCCGTCTCTCCGATTGTTTGTCTTACGATTCTACTAACCGCCAATTTTGGATACCATGACCCGCCCCCTTTTTACGATCGCTCTCTCTATTTTCAGCATGCTTGTTTTGCGAATACCGGCTGCAGCGCAGGTGACCGGACGGCTTCAGGGTTATGTGCGGGATGCCGCCACGCAACTGCCGCTGTCGGGGGTAACGGTACGGATCACCGGGTTCGCAGCGGTTACGGACAGTAACGGGTATTACAGCATCCGGGAACTTCCGACAAGGACCTATACGGTCGAATTAACCGCTACCGCTTATCGTTCCGCTCAGAAATTCGATATTGTCATCACCTCCGGTAATGCCACTGAGCTCAACGTGGAACTGGAACGGGAGATCAAAGAGCTTTCTGGTGTGATCATCCGATCCGGCTTTTTCAAGCCCGTAGGCTCCCCCAATTCGGTACAAACCCTTGGTACCAGCGAGATCGCCCGGTATCCCGGTGCAAATTTCGATATCGCCAAGGTCGTGCAGTCTCTCCCCGGGGTATCGGGGTCAGTGGGTTTCAGGAACGATATCATCATTCGGGGTGGGGCCCCGAATGAGAATGTCTATTATCTAGACGGAATGGAGATCCCCACCGTGAATCATTTCGCCACGCAGGGAGCCGCCGGCGGGCCGGCCGGTATCCTCAACGTGTCATTCATCGAGGGCGTGACACTACACACGTCGGCCTTTCCCGCCAGGTACGACAACCCCTTGTCCGGCGTGCTTCAGTTTCGGCAGCGGACGGGCAATCCGGAGAAGGTGGAAGGGCTTTTCCGCCTGAGCGCAAGCGAACTGGCCCTCACTACGGAAGGCCCGTTGTCCCGATCCAACCAGCGTACCACGTTCCTGGCATCCGTTCGTCGTTCCTACCTGCAACTGCTCTTCCGGCTGATCGACCTGCCCTTTCTTCCTGATTACTGGGATTACCAGTACAAAGTGACCCACAAGCCCGATAAGCGCAATGAGATCAATCTGCTGGGGATCGGCTCCATCGATAATTTCACGTTCAATGAGCCGAAGGATCCTACGCTGGAACAGCGGGCCATACTCGATCAGGTGCCGCTGAATTCCCAACGACTCAATGTCATCGGCCTCTCCTGGCGCCACACGATGAAGAAGGGCTTCTGGCTCCTGGTGGCGAGCAAGAATACCTTGCGCAACAACGCCGACAAATTTGAATCCAATGACGACGGCAACGAGTCGCGCCGAATCCTTCGGTACCGATCCACCGAGGATGAGAACCGCTTGCGTTGGGAAGCGACCCTGCCGCTTTCGGGCTGGAACGTGAATGCCGGTGCTTCCTTTGTTTACGCCGATTATTCCAACCAAACCTACCAGCGACGTGCCGGATCCGTGGCGGATTATGCATCCGCTTTCGGATTTTCCCGTTACGGAGCTTTTCTAAACATCAGCCGACGCGTGTTGCAGGAGAAAGTGTTGGTTTCCGCCGGGATGCGAACCGACGGGAACGGATTCATGACCGGGGGGAAACAATTGGGCCGCACCTTCTCGCCCCGACTCGCATTGACGTATACGATCCGCAACGGGCTGAACTGGAACCTGTCCGCCGGTCGTTATTTCAAGTTGCCGCCCTATACCATCCTCGGATTCCGTCAATCCGGTCAGTTGATCAACCGGGATGCCCGTTACATCCGTTCCGATCACCTCGTGAGTGGACTGGAATGGCAGCCCCGCAACGATACCCGTATCACCGTGGAGGGCTTCTACAAAAAATACGATCGCTATCCGATATCGGTAGCGAACCGGGTCTCTCTGGCCAATTTCGGCGGTGATTTCGGAGTATTGGGCAATGAGCGAACGGTATCCGACGGCAAAGGCCGTGCCTGGGGGGGCGAATTCATGTACCAGAAGCGGCTCACCCGTAACTTCTACGGGATCTTGGCCTATACCTTCTATCACAGTGAGTTCACCGGTCTCGATGGGCGGTTTCGTCCCACCGCCTGGGATTACCGGCACCTGGTCTCCTTCACCGGTGGTTACAAGTTCGGTCGCAACTGGGAACTGGGACTTCGGTTTCGCTATCAGGGCCGGGCACCTGCCACACCCTATGATCTATACCAGACACTCGAAAACTATCCGTTCACCAACGAACCGGTCCTGGATTACAGCCAAATCAACACGCTGCGCCTTCGAGCCTTCAATGCAGCAGATATTCGAATTGATAAGCAATGGAATTTTCGCACATGGACGCTGGATCTGTTCCTCGACCTGCAGAATGCATATAACAGTACCAATCCCACACAGCCGGGCCTGACACTGCAACGCAACCCCGATGGGAGCATTGCCACCGATTCAGGTACGCCGTATGCGCCCGGTGTTTTCGGCGATCCCTTTGCGCCCAATAACCGGCAACAGGCCATCCCGGTGATCTTCGACCGCAGCAGCGGTTCATTTCTTCCCAGCATTGGCCTGATCATCGGGTTCTGATTCGGGCCCGGCAGTCTTTGCACTCGGAGGTCATTTTTCTGTACACGACTCGGTGTGTTTCACCACCGCGATCGTTATTTTTGTGGATCTGTCATCCGTTAAAATTCGTACGAATGCGTTATCTCGTCCTATTTCTGGTCCTTGCTTCCACGATCATCCGCTCCGCTTCGGCGCAGTCCGTTCATTTTGAATTGGGAGGTCCCGGTCTGGCCTCCATCAATGTTGATTCCCGCTTCGGTCCCGGCAACGGGGGTATCGGCGGGCGTGTCGGTATCGGCGGGTTCAGTATCAACGGCAGCGGGGTTCTTTTCATCCCGCTGGGCATCAATTATCTGCTGGGGAAGGACAATCGCAACTTCTTTGAATTGGGGGGAGGTGTGACGCCCGTGATGGGTACCGGTGAGCTCAGTACCGACGAGTTTTCCAGTACGTTCGGTCACCTGCTGATCGGATACCGGAAAAGCCCGCCCAATGGCGGATTCGTGTTCCGGGCCTTCATTTCACCCGTCTTCGGAAAGGGTTTTTTCTGGCCGTATTACGGCGGGGTATCCTTCGGGTACAAATTCGGGAAGCGATGAGGCGATCGGGCCTCTCCGCTGGGCACCGGTCCTGACAATCTTCACTTACGCCTCCTCGTCGTACTCGAAATCGTTGCCCCCTTTCAGATCCACCATGCTGCCCATCAGATCGCGGAACTCGATCGTTCGCTCCAGCATTTTTTTGCTGATCAGGGAAAAGGCGGCTAGCCCATGCAGTACGAACTCCATGAGAAGGGCGGTCTGGTCCTCATTCAGACGGGGATAGATTTTTTTCACCAGTGCATGCAGTCCGTCGACCTGGTACAAAGCGCGTATTTTTTCCGCATCCTTACTATCAAATGACAGGTTCAGCGTATTTCCTTTGTCGAACCATTGGATAATGGGGCTGTAGGGGTTCTCACTGCGCGGTTCCTGTGCGGAGGGCTTGGCGCTACCGCGTCTTTTTTTGAGTTGCTCCGGATCGGGGAAATAATGTATGAATTGGCTCCG
>JBJOMF010000095.1:0-2751 GCA_046052505.1 Bacteroidota bacterium
TACCTGAAGTCCTGCGGCGACGTTAAAGTGTCGGAGTTCAAGCGCGTGGCCCTCGGATAGATCATCAAAAACATTCAACTAAAGGCGGTACCGTCCAGCGGTGCCGCCTTTTTCTTTCCACCGCCTGCAAAGGAAGTGCAGCGGGTTTCGACCGTTTCATTATCTTCGCTTGCACCAATTTCTTCCGTTGCATGCTTCCCAAGTATAAGCGCATCCTGCTCAAACTCTCCGGCGAGGCCTTGATGGGCGATCAGTCGTTCGGCCTGGACCATTCAGTCATCGAAATGTACGCCCGCGACATCAAAGAGATCGTGGAACTGGGCGTACAGGTCGCCATTGTGATCGGAGGGGGGAACATCTATCGCGGCATGAATGAAGTGGAGACCGGGATCGAACGGGCTCACGGGGATTATATGGGCATGTTGGCCACCGTCATCAACGGGATGGCGCTGCAGGCCATGCTGGAGAAAGTCGGCGTGTTCACCCGCTTGCAGAGCGCCATCAAGATGGAGCAGATCGCCGAGCCGTATATACGGCGCAGGGCCATCCGCCACGTGGAGAAGGGTCGTGTGGTCATCTTTGGCGCCGGCACCGGCAATCCCTATTTTACCACCGATACCGCGGGTTCGCTGCGGGCGATAGAGATTCAGGCCGACGTCATCCTGAAGGGTACCCGTGTGGACGGCATCTATACGGCCGATCCCGAGAAAGATCCAACAGCCACCAAGTTCAATGTGATCAGCTTCCAGGATTGCATCAGCAAAAACCTGAAGGTGATGGACATGACGGCCTTCACCCTCTGCATGGAGAACAACCTCCCCATCATCGTGTTCAATATGAACAAGCCCGGCAACCTGCGGAAAGTGGTCAGCGGAGAGAAGGTCGGAACGCTTGTAAAGGGTTGATTGTCAATCAGTAAAAAATAAGATAATTTCCCTTGCGGAAGCGGCGTATATACAGTAAATTACATCGCTGAAAACCACCTGCTACCATAGAGGTGGTTTTTTATTTTCTGCCCCTGATTTCACTCCAATGAAAGCCCGCCCTGAACCATTTTAATTCAATTGCTGAATTAAAACCTATCGACCCGTATGCACCCTTTTTCGCTCATCCTGGGCATGGAAATCAATTTGGTGGAGATCGTCATCTTCCAGGTGGGCGCCGTCATTTTCGGATTCGCCATTCACTTCTTCATTTCCAGTCGCAAGAATTTCCAACTCAAGCAAGAGGTTCCGGACACGTTCATCACCGAAGACGACCAGAATCGACTGAGGTTCTATGAGGAGCTGGAGGTTCTGGAGAATGAGAATGAAAAACTCAAGCGCGACCTGCAGGAGGCCGGCCAGATCGAAGAGCGTATGGAGCGCGAGCTGACCTCCCTCCGGGAAGAGCTGCTGCAGCAGGAGGAGGAAAAAGCGCAGAAGCCCGAAGTGCTCGACAATGCCCAGTACATCGAGCATCTGGAGCAGGCGCAGCACAACCTCATCGAGCACAATCAGCAGATCAACTTATTACTCGACCAGATCAAGGTATTGAAGGACGCCGAGCAAAAGCACCTCGACATACTCAAGGACAATGAGCAACTGAACCAGCAGCTGCGCGACCTGCGCAAGGAGCTGAGTGAAAAAGAGGCACAGGTGAAACTGATCCGGCAGCAGCAAACCCTGACCAGGGAATTGCAGGAGCGGCTGGAGAAGACCTACACGGATTTCAACTCTTTGCAGGACAAGATCCAGAAAGTGGAATCCTACGTTTTACAGCCCCAGCACAGCCATTTCGAGTTCGAGGAATTGCAAGAATCATTCTTCAAGCTGAGCCGTGATTTCGACGAATTGAAGCTGAAATACCTGAATACGATCGAGGAGAACCAGCGCCTCACCCGGTTGTTGTCGGATTCGGAGGACAAGCTCCAGGAGGCCAATTTCCAGCGCCAGCAACTGCTCAAGAAGGTCAGCTACCTGGAGGACCTGAACAAAGACCTGCAGCAGCTGGCCGAGCAGAATAAGAAAATGGAGAATCAGTTGCGCCGCATGAACGAGATCGAGTCTTTCCTGGCCCGGGTCACCGGCAGTTCCGATCCCCAGCAGCAGCCCCACCCCTGATCTTTTTGTACCTGAATCGATTTCCCGCCCCATCCTGCTTGTCGCCGAAGCGTTAATTTTGCAGCAAATCAATTTTCATGGATGCGCATCGATCCCCTTCCGCCATTCGAAAAGAATACATGCGGCACCACCTCACCGAGGGAGAAGTGAGTGCCGACCCTTTTCATCTTTTCGGCCTGTGGTGGCAGGAGGCGATCAATGCCGAGATCGAAGAAGTGAACGCCATGACACTGGCCACGGCTTCCCCCGCCGGAGTGCCATCGGCCCGGATCGTTTTGCTCAAAGGGTATGATGAGCGGGGTTTTGTCTTCTTCACCAACTATGAGAGTTTCAAGGGCCGGGAATTGCAGGAGAACCCACGGGCCTGTCTGGTATTTTTCTGGAAGGAGTTGGAGCGACAGGTGCGCATCACCGGGTTGGCCGCAAAAGTGAGTCCGCAAGAGAGTGATGAATACTTCCACAGCAGGCCGGAAGCTAGTCGCATCGGTGCGTGGGTGTCGCCGCAAAGCCAGGTGATCCCCGGGCGGGAATGGCTTGAAAAGCGGGAAGGGGAATTAATGGAATCGTTCCGCAATGGCGAACTGACCAGGCCACCGCACTGGGGCGGTTACCGGGTCAAGCCCGTCAGCATAGAATTTTGGCAAGGGCG
>JBJOMF010000096.1:0-7181 GCA_046052505.1 Bacteroidota bacterium
CAGGAGCTCCGGGTCGGATGCCCAATAAGCCGGTGACCACGATCGTGTCCCCGTTCCGCAGGCCGCTGACCACCTGAATGAAACTGGTGTCGCGTGTTCCCGTGGTGATATCCGTGAACTCGGCCACGCCACTGCGAAACAGTACCGCCCGCTTGCCCCGTGCCTGCGGAATCACGGCCTGGGTCGGTATCATCAGCGCATTGGTATCGGGCGGGAATTTCGTTTGAACACGTGCGAAAGCGCCGGGCAGCAAGGCGGCATCCCGCGTGGTTACGACGGCGCGGACACTTAGGCTCCGGGTGTCTTCCGATACGCCGGATTCCAGGGCCGTTACTCGGGCTGCGTAGGTTCTCTCATTCCCCTCCACCGTAAAATCCACGGTTTGACCCACTTTCATGCGGCCGGTATATTTCTCGGGGAGGGTGAAATCCAATTTCAGCTGGTCCGTCTGGCGGATGACAGCGATCACGCTCTGTGGGGTCACATAGGCCCCCGGGCTGATGTTTTTGAGGCCCAGCTTGCCGCTGAAGGGTGCACGAATGACCGTTTTGGAAAGATTGGCCATTACGATATCGATATCGGCTCGGATGTTATTCACGTTGAGCAGACTCATGTCATAGTCCTGTTGGCTGATGCCCTGTATCTTCAGCAACTCCGACGATCGCTTTTCGTTCTGTTCGGCGATCCCGAGTTGCACCCGTAATTTCTTCAGCTGTGCCTGCAGGTCGCCATCGTAAAGTCGGGCGAGTACGGTTCCCTGACCAACGGTTCGTCCCTCCGCCACGTTGAGTTGAACGATCCGGCCGGACATCTCCGGATGGATCTCCGTGGCTTCATTGGCCTGCAGGCTGCCGGGCAGTTCAAGGTTTTCACTGAGCGCCCTTTTCTTGACGATGAACAGGTCGACCTTCATCGGCGGGGGCTTACCCGGGCCCTTCCCGGCCGCTCCGGTGGCGGACTTGTCCTTCCCGTTACAGGCCAGTAGTCCGGAAGCAAGGGCCAGCAGAACAAGGGCGTTGCAGGTTCTCATCATGTACAACGGAATGTGGATGAAAGAGGTGGATATCAAGGGGTAAAGATAAACGGAATCACCCAATTGAGACGTTAGAATTCGTCGCGGCAAGCGGCGGGGGCGGGGCTGCAGGGTTCGCAGGATCTCAGGTGCGCGCCTTCAGCAAGTGCTTTACCTTATTCGACTGGTGCAGCAATTCCGACTTTTCACGGCTGACTATGGTCACATGCCCCATTTTGCGCCCTGGTCTCGTTTCTGCCTTTCCGTAAAGATGAACGAACGCGTTCTCGATCTTCAGGACATCCTCCAGGCCGTCATAGCGGGCCGGGCCGCAGTGTCCGTCAGCACCGATCAGGTTGATCATGATGGAGGGCAGGAATGCCTCCGTATTTCCCAGCGGGTAGCCCAGCATCACCCGCCACAGCATATCGAACTGCGAGGAGTAATGGGCCTCGATCGTATGATGTCCGCTGTTGTGAACGCGCGGTGCCGTTTCGTTGACCAGTACATTTCCGTCCGTATCTACCAGCATTTCCACGGCATAAAGGCCCGGGGATCCAAAGGCCCGGGATACGGCCAGGGTGATGGCTTCCACCTTCCATAGCGTTTGGGTATCGAGTTCGGCCGGACAAAGCTGGTAATCGAGGAGATTGAGAACCGGGTCGAAGAGCATTTCCACGGGCGGATACAGGGCGGTCTCCCCGTTGACTCCCACGGCCACCATCTGGGCGATCTCCTTGTGTATGTGGACCATCTTTTCCAGGACTGCGGGGGCATCGAACCCTTTGGCAAGATCTTCCGGGCGATGCAACAATTGCACACCACGCCCATCGTACCCGCCTTCAGCGACCTTATGTACGGCCGGGAGGGAAGCGCCCGCCTGCTGCAGTTCCGTCCGGTTCCGGGTGATGATAAAATCGGCCGTGGGGATGCTGTTCGCCCGGTAGAACTCCTTTTGCAGGATCTTGTTCCGGATGGTTCGGAGAACCGCGGGCCTCGGAATGATCCGTACACCCTCGGCTTCCAGCCTTTCGAGGGCTTCGGTATTCACGTTCTCGATCTCGATGGTGAGTACATCCAAAGCCTTGCCGAAGCGATAGACCGTTTCATAATCACGGATATTGCCGGTGGTAAAGTGATGGCAGAGATGTGCGGCAGGACAGTCGGGATCGCTCTCCAGTACATACGTTTCTACGGGATAATTCGCCGCTGCCTGCAGTAGCATGCGGCCGAGCTGGCCGCCCCCCAGGATACCGGTCTTGGTCATGGTACAAAGCTAACGACCCCGGGTCATGCTAGAACCGGTTCCGGATCATTTTTTATCTTTGTTCCGTGACACCAGACTTCGCGCACAAGATCTACCCGGACGGTCGCAGTAGTTTCAGTTTACTCATGGAAACGCTGGCAATGGCCGACCGCCTTTGCTGATCCTCCGACCGCGATCCCATCGCATTCACGATCCAAAACCCGCCTGAGGGATTCAGGTAAGAACGAAATGAAGACCGATGTTCTCGCTGCCGCAGCAACCGCCCCGACCGATTTTCTGCCCCTGGAGGGAACCGACCACGTGGAATTCTACGTGGGCAATGCCAAGCAGGCGGCACACTATTATATTTCGGCCTTCGGATTTCAGCCGCTGGCCTATTTGGGACCCGAGACCGGTCACCGCGACCGCGCCAGCTACGCGGTACGGCAGCACAAACTCACTTTCGTACTGACCACACCGTTACGTACCGACAATCCCATCGCCGATCACATCTTCCGGCATGGTGACGGTGTCAAGTCGCTATCCCTTCGGGTGCCGGATGCGACAAAGGCCTGGGAGGAGACCACCCGGCGTGGAGCCCGGAGCTATCTGGAGCCCACACGACTCACCGATGCCGACGGAGAGGTAGTGCTGAGCGGCATACACACCTATGGCGATACGGTGCACGTATTTGTGGAGCGGGCCCGCTACACAGGGGCATTCCTCCCCGGATACCGATCCTGGTCCAATCCGCATTATAAGACCGCGGATACAGGTCTTCTTTATGTAGACCATTGCGTGGGCAATGTGGGCTGGAACCAGATGAATCCGTGGGTGAAATTCTACGAGGATGTCATGGGCTTCCGTAATATCCTGTCTTTCGATGACAAGGATATTTCCACGGAATATTCCGCACTGATGAGCAAGGTGATGAGCAGTGGTAACGGATACGTGAAGTTCCCTATCAATGAGCCGGCGGAAGGAAAGAAGAAGAGTCAGGTGGAGGAATACCTCGAGTACTACAACGGCGAGGGCTGCCAGCATGTGGCGATGGCCACCAAGGATATCGTTCGCACCGTCGGCGAGCTTCGCAGCCGGGGCGTGGAGTTCCTCCAGGTGCCCGACAGTTATTATGATGATCTCCTTCAGCGAGTCGGACCTATAGAGGAAGATCTCACCCCGCTTCGTAAACTGGGGATCCTTGTGGACCGGGATGATGAGGGCTATCTGCTGCAGCTGTTCACCAAGCCTGTGGAGGACCGACCCACCCTGTTCTTCGAGATCATCCAGCGAAAGGGTGCCAAGAGTTTCGGCAAGGGGAACTTCAAGGCCCTCTTCGAGGCGATCGAAAAGGAGCAGGCGGCTCGCGGGAATCTCTGATACCAACGGCATCCGGACTGGGCGAATGGTGTATCTTTATAGTCCGGACGACGATATACGAACGCTTCGGTTCTCAACGAATTCCGATGCAGCTTAGAAAATTCCTGCTGATCGCATTAACCTCCGGCCTAACGGTTCAGACAGTTCAGGCACAACCGTCGCCCTCCGTCCCCAACGGAGGACCATCGGCGTACTCGTTCATCGACTATCAGCGCAGTTTTCCCCGTCCCGGTGAAGCCCTGCAGCGGAAGGAAGATACCCTTCGGAAGCAGTTCGCCGCCAAGAAACTGACCTGGCCCGCCCGGTATGTTTATATCCGATCCTTCAAATACGACAGCCAACTGGAGGTCTGGGTAAAGGACAGGCTTCAGGAGCCTTTCCGGCTTTTCAAGACATATAAGGTTTGTGCCCTGGCCGGTACCCTGGGTCCTAAACGGATGGAGGGCGACTATCAGGTGCCGGAAGGGTTCTATTACATCAATGTATTCAATCCCCGCAGCAATTATTATTTGTCGCTGGGCCTGAACTATCCCAATGCATCTGACCGTATCCTCAGCGACTCCCTGCGGCCAGGGGGGGAGATCTATATTCATGGCAGCTGCGTGACGGTCGGCTGCATCCCCATCACCGATCAGCAGATCGACGAGTTGTACATCTTGGCCGCCCATGCGAAGGACCAGGGGCAGGATTTCATCCCTGTACATATATTTCCGGTACGCTTCAATGTGCCGCGCAGTATTGAGTACCTGGAGGGCCTGACAAAGGAGGACCCGGAGCTGAAACGCTTTGCTCATCGCATGGAGCAGGCCTTTGATTATTTCGAAAAGCATCATCAGCCTCCGGTGGTCATGATCGGGCCCAACGGTGAATACCTGGTGAATGACGCCCCGCCCAGGAAACTGGTCGTGCCGGTGCCGGTGGAGGCGCCAGTAAAAAGGCCGCCTGCAGCCCGTCGCACCCGTGCCATTCCTCACCTGGCGGATGCGGTGCATCAGTGGCCACAGTATCCGGGTGGCGGGGAGGCCTTTCAGCGCTACCTCGACCGGTTAGGCAGCGATCTGGCACCATTCCTGCCCAAGGGCGTTCGGAAGGCCTATCTGCAGGTGGAGTTCGTTGTCGATTCGGATGGTGTGCCGGTGAACTTCAACGTGCTCCGCGGTGTAAAAGACGGGGACGAACTTCAGGACGAACTGATCGGACGAATGGAAACAATGGGAACCTGGAAGCCCGCCCTGCTCAATGAAAAGCCCGTTGCCAAACGGTTGGTGCAAACGGTCACGGTAGAAACCCGGAATTGAAGCCTGTTCTCAGCGCACAAGGACCTGTATCGTATCGGGTGTCTGCTGTCGTAGCAGGACCTCGCGGCCCCCGATGAGACGTTCGGTGATCGCTTGATTATAATGCCGGATGGTGAAAAGGGTCAGTCCTCTCGTGACCTGCACATCCAGGGTTTGGGATGCAGCCAGCGCCAGTTTCTCAATTTTCTCCTCCCACTCATCCAGCACACAAAGAAAGTCGATGGCGGCATTCTGTGTCAGGTTCGGTCGGATCTGCAACCGCTCCAGGAGGGTATAAAGTTGCCCGACATGGTGCTCCCCGATGAAGGAGAAGTCTCGTGCGCGGAGCTCCAGTCGGACCTGATCTTCCTTGACAATGATCATGGGAGGCAGCTTCGGCAGCGGCCTGTTATCGATGACCGTGCCCGGTTTTGCAGGGTCGATGAAGCTTTTCACGTACAAGGGGATCCGTTTGTTCTGCAGCGGCTTGATCGTCTTCGGATGAATGATCTGGGCGCCGTAATAGGCCATCTCGATCACTTCGGTATAATTCAGGGCGGGTATCGAAACGACATCGGGGAATCGCTTGGGATCGGCATTCATGACAGCATCCACATCCTTCCAGATGGTCAGATCCTCCGCGTCGAGCAGGTGGGCAAATATGGCGGCGGAGTAGTCGCTCCCTTCGCGGCCCAGCGTGGTGCTCTCATTCTCATCCGTAGCCCCGATGAATCCCTGTGTGAGAACCAGTGGGGTCTTGCCAAATATGGAACGTACCCGCTGGTCTGTCTGCTTTCGGGTCTGCTCCCAATCGACCCGGGCATTGCGGAAATTATCATCGGTTCGGATGATATCGCGTACGTCCAACCAGGTCACAGGCCATCCGTTCTCCTCCAGGTATGCACCTACAATCGTGGTCGATAACAGCTCACCGATGCTGACGATCTGATCATAATAATAATCGGATTCGCGCACCGGACGGTCATACAATAGCCATTCCACCTCGGTGAAATGGTCTCGTAGCCGTTCCGCACAGGAGGTGTAGGCGGCCGACAGCAGCGCCCGGGCGGTGGTCAGATGCTCTTCACGTATCTGTACGATTAACCGGATCGCCTCTTCCCGATTTTCCGTAAAAAAGGCTGCAGCCACCTTTTCCAGTGCATTCGTGGTCTTTCCCATGGCGGAGAGAACGATCAGGATCCGTTCGCCTGGATAGCGACGGAGGATGTTCGGGATGTTGCGGATGCGTTCTACGCTGTTGACAGAGGCACCGCCAAATTTGAAGACCTTCATAGACCGTTCGGTTCGCAAAAGACGAACCGCTGATACGTTGCAAAGGTCGGTGTTTCGTTCCAGATACCGGTGGCGAACAGCAGGGCAACCCGTACATTTGCTTCAATAAATGATCTGCCATGACGGTCAACCGAAAGGTCCAGACGCTGGATGAGTTCACTATACAGCAGCTGCGCGACGTACCCCACGCGACGGGGGAGCTGTCACACCTGCTTCGTAATATCGGGCTGGCTACCAAGCGGATTAATGTGGAAGTGAATAAAGCCGGTCTCGTGGACATCTTGGGGGATGCCGGTACGGTCAACGTACAAGGAGAAGAGGTGAAAAAACTCGACGTGTTTGCCAACGAGCAGATGACAGGTGTGCTCCGTCATGGGATCGCCTGTGCCGGTATTGCCAGTGAGGAATTGGATGATCTCGTGGCTTTCGACGATGCCAAGAGCGTTCGGTCCAAATATGTTTGCCTCTTCGACCCACTGGACGGAAGTACCAATATCGATGTGAATGTTTCGATCGGCACGATCTTTTCGGTGTACAGGCGGGTCAGTCCGATCGGCAGCGTGGTCACCCCGGGTGATTTCCTGCAGCCCGGTCATCAGCAGGTGGCCGCCGGCTATGTGGTCTACGGATCGTCTACCATGCTGGTCTATGCGACCCGGCGTGGGGTGAATGGCTTTACGCTCGATCCTTCGATCGGGGAGTGGACCCTCAGTCATCCGGATATCCGCTGCCCGGAGCAGGGCAAGATCTATTCGGTGAACCATGGGAATTTCTTTCAGTATGCCGAGCCGGTTCGCAATTATATCAATGCCTGCCAGAATAAGGACAGAAATTCCGGTGGTCCGTATACCCAGCGCTATATCGGCAGCATGGTATCCGATGTGCACCGGAACCTGATCAAAGGCGGGATCTTCATGTATCCCGGAACGACCCAAAAGCCACAGGGGAAGCTCCGCCTTCTGTACGAGTGCAA
>JBJOMF010000097.1:0-6082 GCA_046052505.1 Bacteroidota bacterium
GACGCTGGGCGGCACCCTGCGGGTATCGTTCAACCGCACCGCTGAAGGCAGCTACAAGGACATCTGGCTCACCGGTCCGGCCACACCGGTATACGAGGGCCGTATCGAGCTTCCCGATGACGGAAATTAATACCGCCGTACGAGGGACCGGCGTACCTTTGCGCGCACTGATGCTACAACGGTGATCCAGTACTTCATCAATATCAACCATCAAACCGTTGCGATCGACCGGCCCGAGAACGGCTCCTGGGTGAATATCCTGCCGCCGCTCCGGCACGAGGAGTTCTCGGAACTCTCGGAACTGCTGGACATCCCGATCGACTTCTTCACCGATTCGCTGGACATCGACGAGCGCAGCCGTTTCGAGGAAGAGGATAATGTGCGGCTCATCGTGATCAAGACGCCCACAGAGAACAACTCCTTCAACGAGAGCGACGCCTACTACATCACGATCCCGATCTGCATCATCCTTACACACAACCAGATCGTTACGGTGAACTCCTTCGAGAACGCGGCGATCAAGAAATTCCTGAGCACCTTTCAGAATCGGCATCCCGACAAACGGAACATGATGGTGTTGAAGATCTTTGAAAAGATCGTGCAGACCTTCATGGAGCACCTCAAGGAGATCAACAACCGACGCAACCTCTATGAACAGAAGCTGTACGTTTCCAGCCGGAACGAGCACCTGCTGGAACTGATGCGTATACAGAAGAGCCTGGTATATCTTGTGACAGCCCTTCGCTCCAACGAAATGCTCATGCTGAAACTGGAGCGCACCAACTTTCTCGGCCTTACAGAAGAAGAGAAGGAGTTCCTCAACGACCTGATCGTGGACAATGCGCAGGCACTGGAGATGGCGAATATTTACACCAATATCCTCAGCAGCACGCTGGATGCATTTGCCAGCATCATCGCCAACAATCAGAACCAGGTACTTAAACGGCTGGCCGTGATCACCATCGTGCTCACCTTCCCGGTTCTGATCGCCAGCCTGTTCGGCATGAACGTACCCAACGGTTTCGAGCGATCGCCCTATGCCTTTTATATCGTAGCCTTTCTGTCACTGGGCATCGCCCTTGTGATCGGCTGGTATTTTTTCAGGAAAAAGATCTTCTGACAACCATGATCAGTCTCCGTGTTTACGGGATCCTTCTGACACCGGCAAAAGAAGTGCTGGTCAGCGACGAATGGATCCGTGGCGGGCGATACACCAAGTTTCCCGGCGGAGGACTTGAATTCGGGGAAGGCACCCGTGACTGTCTGGTGCGGGAGTTCCGCGAGGAACTGGACCTTCACGTGGAAGCAGGCGAACACATTTATACCACCGATTTCTTTCAACCATCCGCCTTCAATCCCTCCCACCAGATCGTATCCATCTATTATTTTGTTACCCCGCTGGAACCGATCCGGGCACCCCTGCGAACTAAACCGTTCGATTTTGACGAAGACCAGCTGAAACGATACGCGGAGCAGCAGCAAACGGAAACCTTCCGTCTCATCGGCTGGGAGGGATTCTCACCGGAAAGCGTCACACTACCGATCGACAAGATCGTGGCCGGTCTCCTGAAGGAGCGCTACTGATCCTCTCCCATCGCCGCTTTTTTCATCCGGGCCGCCTCCTCATGCCCGAGGTAACGCTCGATACGGTCGTGAACCAGATAGATCAGCGGTGTCATCAGCAGCGCCACCACGAATTTATAGATGTAATTGACGATGCAAATGGCCAGCAACTGGTCGAAGGGCCAGGGTTTCCCCTGCCCTTTAACAAGCATAGGATACAGATAAAAGGCCACCAGTAGCACTACGAAACTGTCGATCAGCTGCGACACCACTGTGGATCCGGTGGCCCGTAACCAGATCTTCTTCTCCCCTGTCAGTTTCTTGATCCGGTGGAAGACGGCCACATCGATCAACTGTGCGACGAGGAAGGCGGTCATCGATGCGATGATGATGCCCAGTCCCTGTCCGTAGATGCCGTTGAAGGCTCTCTCCATGCTGTCGATACCGGCCTCCTGCTTGCTGGTGACCCACCAGGCATTGGGAGCCGTTTGCATGGCGCCGAACACCATCAGAAAACCGAACCCGATCAGGCAGATCGTCATCCAACTGAGGAAACGCACACCCCGCATGCCGTAATACTCATTGATGATATCTGTCATGACGAAGACCACCGGCCAGAGCAACACCCCGCAGGTGAGGTTGAAGGAATAGGTGCCACCAAACAGGTGGATGGAAGCCGGGCGCCAACCCAGGGTCTCCTCCAGCGAAAAGATCTTCACACCAATGAACTCCGCGATCAGCGCGTTGGTGATGAAGATCCCCGAAAGGATGATGAAGAGCCGGATCGGCTTTTGCTGCATGATGGTTTTTATCATAGATAGTAGGAGGAATAGACCTGGTTTACGTAAAGGATGTATGCGGCGAGTGTGAGGAGGACCAGCACCACGGCGAACAGCAGCCAGCGGGGCACCACCATCCCCGGGCGACGACCGGCAAGGGACAGGGCCGCGTAAAGCAGCAGCGTGATCGGCACGAGAAGCATTCCCATGAAGTACCCGATCGTGACGATCGTGGAAACCAGACTGTCATCGGCGATCCAATCCCACACGAGTAAGGACAGGGCCAGCAGGAAAAAGAGCCCGCAGATCAGTGACAATCGGAATAAAAATAATAGCCAGCGCATCCCCATATTCAGCTAAAAATAGCATTATTTTGATACCCTAACCGCCTAATATTCCCATGCAGCATCCCCTGTTCCGAAACGCGCTCCCCCATCTGGCTGCGCTGGTCCTTTTCCTCGCAGCCTCCCTGATCTTTTGCCGCCCCGCCCTCGACGGTGATGTCCTCGACCAGCACGATACCGTTGGCTGGAAGGGGATGGCACAAAACGCCTTCGAGTACAAAGAAAAGAACGGGCACTTCCCCCTGTGGAACACGAATCTGTTCAGCGGCATGCCCAACTACCAGGTGGCCATGGAGGGCAAGACCATCCTCCCGGACACGGTGAAATGGCTTTCACTGGGCCTGCCCAAACCGGTGAATTTCTTCTTCCTTGCCTGCGTGTGCTTCTACATCCTCACGCTCGTACTCGGGATCCGCCCGCTGATCGGTATGATGACGGCGATCGCCTATGCCTTCTCCACCTATAACGCCGTGATCGTAGCCGCCGGACATGATACGCAGATGTTGGCAACGGGATTCCTGCCTCTGGTGCTGGCCGGGTTGCTGAGCATCTATCACAAACGATACTGGCTGGGACTGGCCCTGACCACTTTCGGTGCCTACCAACAGGTTTCCGTGAACCATCTACAGATCAGTTACTACTTCTTCCTCATCGCCGCGCTGCTGACCGTCGGTTATGTCATTGAATGGGTGCGGAAGCGGGAATGGAAGCACCTCCTGTTTTCCGGGGGGATCACCTGCTTTGCCGCAGCGGTGGCACTGGCAGGAAATGCGCTGGTTCTGAAGACCACCTCCGAATACGCCACTTACACTATGCGGGGCGGCAAAGACGTTGACATTACGGCCGATTCAGTCAGGGCCACGCGTACCTCCGGACTCGATACGAGCTACGCCTTTGAATACAGCCTGGGCAAGGCGGAAACCTTCACGCTCATCATGCCAAACGCCTTTGGCGGCGGCAGCAGCCAGACACTGGACGAGACCTCGCAGGTAGTAAAGAAGCTCACCGCACGGGGCGTCGATGAGGGTACGGCGCAACAGGTGGCCGGTTCCCTGCCCCGCTACTGGGGTGCGCTACCTTACACCTCTGGACCGGCCTATCTCGGCGTGCTCATCTTTCTCCTGGGTATCCTGGGCTTTGTGATCGTGAAGACCCCGCTCCGCTGGGGACTGCTCGCAGCGACCTTGCTCGGCGTAGTCATGTCCTGGGGCCGAAATTTCGCCTCCTTCAATGTCTTCCTGTTCGAGAACCTGCCTTTTTACAACAAGTTCCGTGCACCATCTTTCGCACAGCTCATCCCACAGATCTGCCTGGGGATCATGGCTGCACTGGCCCTCCAACAGATCCTGTTCAGTGAAAAGGCACGCGAAACCCTACAACGCTCGTACCGAAACCTGCTGTATGTAACGGGCGGAGTGATCGGACTGCTGGCCTTGCTCTACCTGGGTCAATCCTATGCGTCACCGATCGACTCCCAGATCATCTCCGGATATACCAACCAGAGCGGATCCGATGAAATGGGGCGCCTGATCGTATCGGGCATGAAGGCCGATCGGAAAGCGCTCTTCGGCGCACAACTGCTGCGCACGGTCCTTTTCGCGGGCATCCTCCTTGGAACTCTGTACCTCTACCTGAGGAACATCCTCAAACCGGCTCTGGTCGTCATCCTACTGCTGCTGACCAGTTCACTGGAACTGATGATCTCCAGCAAGCGCTACCTGAATGATGATATGTACGTTTCACCGGATGATTACAGCAACAAGAATTTCGCGGCCTCTGCCATCGATCAGCAGATCCTGGCAGATAAGGACCCTCATTACCGCGTATTCAATATGGCCGGCACCTCGAACGGAGGACCGTTCAGCGAATCCAGGACCTCGTACTACCACCGCTCCGTCGGCGGTTACCATCCAGCCAAGCTGCGGACCTATCAGGATATCATTGAAATGTACCTGTCCGGCCGCCCCAACACATCGGTGCTGAACATGCTGGACACCCGCTATCTGATCGTGGCGGACCCGCAATCCGGACAGCAAAACCTGATCCCCAATCCTGAGGCCTACGGGGCCTGCTGGTTGGTGAGCCACCTGAAGATCGTCAATGACCGGGTCTCCTCCCTGAAAGCGTTGGGACAAACGGGTAATTTAAAGGATACCGCCATCCTGGAGGCCGCAGTGGCACAGGGTATACCGGCTCCCCAACGGGACTCGAGCGCCCGTATCCGGCTGGTAACCTATGACAATGACCGGATCGTGTACGAAGTCACGGGCAGCGGTCCCCAGTATGCCGTTTGCAGCGAAACCTACTATCCCAAGGGATGGAACGCCTATATCGACGGGAATGCGGCGGCCTACCAGAATGTGAATTACATTCTTCGGGGCATTCCAGTGCCCGCGGGCAAGCATACGGTCGAATTCAAATTCGAGCCAACGTCGGTCAAGCAGGGCCGATCGATCATGTACATCGCATCGGTTCTGGTGTTGCTGTCCTTCCTCGGTGGCCTGTTCATGTCCTGGCGTTCGATGCGCACAGCCGAAAAATAGCCGGACCGATGAAAGCCGTACTGGACGTGATGCCCTATCCCTACCTGCCGTACTTCTCCGGCGGGCAGAAGTCCATCGCACAGTTCCTCGAGTATCTGGCGCAGGAAACGAAACTGACCGTGGCCACCGTTCCGGGAAATGATGAAGCGCTTGCTCCGCATTACCGGATCCATCCGATCCTGAAAAAAGGACCTTCACGCTATCTGGACACCTCGCTTGCGGCCAAGATCTGCGAACTGATCGGGCAACAACAGATCCGTACCGTCATCTGGGAACATCCCTACTATGCCTGGCTCGCCTTCCGGGTGCGGAAGCGAACCGGTGTAAAGACCATCTTCCATACGCACAACATCGAATACAAGCGCTTCCGCTCGCTGGGGAAATGGTGGTGGCCGCTGTTGCGGGCATATGAACGCTGGTGCTTCCGCAAAGCGGACGCGCTCTTCTTCATCGCGCCGGAGGAGCGGCTTTTCGCGGAGACCCAATGGCGTATCGATCCGTCCAAGTGCTTTGACGTTCCGTTCGGCGTACCCATCAGCGCCCCGCCCTCCGACAGGACATCCTGCGCCAACACCCTTCGCCAACGGCATGGCATCGCCCCGGATGAAAAGATCCTGCTCTTCAACGGCCTGCTTTCGTATGAACCCAACCGCGAGGCACTGGATTTCATACTGAACCGGATCAATCCGCTGCTGCAACAGCAGGCCGTTTCCCGATACCGGATCCTCATATGCGGTAAGGGGCTTTCCGGATCTTACAACGACTTGAAGGCCTATGCCCCGAAGGGTGTGACCTATGCCGGTTTCGTGGAGGATATCGAAACCTATTTCAAAGGGGCTGACCTGTTCATGAA
>JBJOMF010000098.1:0-5732 GCA_046052505.1 Bacteroidota bacterium
GGAAAGCCTCTCGCTACTGGGTGCCCATTGCGTGTTGCTGGCCCGGGATGCGGCGGCTTTGGAACAGGCCATCCAGCTTCTGGACGTATCCCAGGGTCAAACGCATGACCATTGTGTGGCCGATTTTTCAAATCCAGAAACGGTACGCACAGCGATCCACACAGTCACAAAGAAACGGGCAGTACATGTTCTCGTGAATAATACCGGCGGACCGGCTTCAGGTCCGATAATCGAGGCTACCGATCAGGCATTCCTGTCCGCCTTCAACCAGCACCTGGTCTGCAATCACCTCCTCGTGCAGGCGGTTGTACCCGCTATGCAGGCGGCGGGATACGGACGCATCATCAATGTGGTCTCTACGTCCGTGAAGATCCCCCTTCGTAATCTGGGTGTTTCCAATACCATACGCGGGGCCGT
Source organism: Bacteroidota bacterium (assembly GCA_046052505.1). Classification (GTDB taxonomy): domain Bacteria; phylum Bacteroidota; class Bacteroidia; order Chitinophagales; family Chitinophagaceae; genus JJ008. Next base: position 418 of record JBJOMF010000098.1, read on the forward strand.
GGCCAGCTGGGCAAAGACACTGGCTAATGAACTGGGTCCTTCCGGGATCACGGTGAACAATATCTTACCCGGGCTGACCGCCACGCGGCGGCTCCGCCAGTTGATGGAACAGGCCGCTCAGAAGGGGAACCTGCCCCTGGACCTGGTGGAGCGAAACATGGTGGAGGAAGTCCCCCTGCGTCGGATCGCCGACCCTGCCGAGATCGCGGCCGTGGCCGCCTTTCTCGCATCGCCGGCCGCTTCCTATGTGAATGGCGTGAGCCTGCCGGTGGATGGGGGGCGTACCGGTTCCATTTGATCAAGTTCAATCGTACGCATGATCGATCTAACGGTTCCCGCGCAGCTGCTGAATTATGTCGGTGGTCAGTTGACCCCGCCGATAAGCGGCGGCTATATGGATAATATAGAACCGGCCACCGGCTTGGTATACGGGCAGGTCCCCGTTTCGGACCAACGGGACGTGGATGCGGCCGTGAAGGCAGCTGCCGAGGCCTTTCCTGCATGGAGCCGCACGACTGCGGAGGATCGGTTTCGCTGCCTCAACCGCATCGCCGACCTCATCGATGCCCACCAGGAGGCGCTGGCCCTTGCGGAGACCACCGATACGGGAAAACCACTTTGGCTGAGTCGGACGGTGGACATCCCCCGTGCCTCATCCAATTTCAGGTTCTTCGCGAGCTCGGTCCTTCATTTCGCGAGTGAGAGCCATGACATGGAAGGGCAGGCCATCAATTACACACTGCGACAGCCCATCGGGATCGTCGGTTGCATATCACCCTGGAACCTGCCCCTCTATCTGTTTACCTGGAAGATCGCTCCGGCTCTCGCAGCCGGCAACTGCGTCATCGCCAAGCCCTCGGAAATGACACCCGTCACGGCCTACCTGCTCTCCCGTATCTGTATCGAAGCAGGCATGCCTGCCGGCGTGCTGAACATCATACATGGTACGGGCCCCGGTGCCGGTGAGTTCATCGTCACCCATCCAACCATCCGTGCGATCTCTTTCACAGGAAGTACCCGTGCGGGGGAGCGCATCGCTTCCTTGGCCGCACCCCGGTTCAAAAAGCTGTCGCTCGAATTGGGCGGAAAGAACCCGGCCATCATCTTCGCCGACTGCGATTGGGAGCGGATGCTGACGGAAACCATTCGCTCCTCCTTCTCCAATCAGGGGGAGATCTGCCTCTGCGGAAGCCGGATCCTGATCCAGCAGTCAGTGTATGATCGATTTAGGGAGGCCTTTGTAGAGCGGGCCAGGCAACTGCTGGTCGGTGATCCTCTCGGGGAGCGGACAAAGCAGGGAGCCCTTGTGAGCAAGGCTCATTTTCTGAAAGTTTTGCATTGTATTGAAACCGCCCGATCGGAAGGCGGCACGGTGCTTTGCGGCGGTCAGGCCGTTCAACTCAGCGGGCGCTGTGCCAACGGATTTTTCATCGCACCCACCGTCATCGAGGGGCTGGGCCCCCGCTGCCAGACCAACCTGGAGGAGATCTTCGGCCCGGTCGTTACACTGCAACCCTTCCAGGATGAACAGGAAGCCTTACAGCTTGCGAATGCCAGCGAATACGGTCTTTCCGCAACTGTATGGACACAGGATCTTTCCCGGGCCCACCGCATGGCGGCAGCGCTGCACTGCGGTATCGTCTGGGTCAACTGCTGGCTGCTGCGGGACCTGCGAACCCCATTCGGTGGCAAGGGGAACAGCGGCTTGGGTCGTGAAGGCGGCTGGGAGGCGTTCCGCTTCTTCACGGAGCCCAAGAACGTTTGCATCCGATTTTGAACAGAACCGGTGGTCGGACCGCTTTTTGCGTTCCTGTTTATCCGGTTCACCTGAATGAGTAACTTGCATCCGTCAGGAATGTCAACCATCATCCATACCGATCAGGCCTCCGCTCCGTTGGGGACCTATCCTCATGCCCGCCGGGTGGGGCAACTCCTCTTCCTCTCGGGCATCGGACCCCGTCAGGCAACGGACAATACGATCCCCGGTTTGGAGCTCGCTCCGGACGGTACTATACTGCACCGCGATATCGAGGCGGAATGCCATGCCGTCTTTGCCAATGTCAGGGCGGTGCTCGATGCCAGCGGCAGCCGATGGGAGAATATGGTGGACGTGACGGTGTTCCTGACGCACATGAAAGAGGACTTTCCGATTTACAACAGGGTCTATGCCGACTATTTCTCCGCTGTACAACCTTGCAGAACCACGGTGGAAGTGAAAAGCCTGCCCACGCCGATCTCCATAGAATTGAAGGTCATTGCTACGATCGACTGAACTTTAAAGCTGTATCAGCGTAATGAAATTCGATCCCAGTCTGGAATTTGCCCGTTCGATGGATGCTGCCGATCCACTGGCTTCCTTTCGCGGCCGTTTTCATATTCCCCGGCACGGGGATCGGGACTGCTATTATTTCACGGGCAACTCCCTGGGTCTACAACCCCGTTCGGTAGCCGGATATCTCGAGCAGGAGTTGGAAGACTGGGCAAGGTTGGGGGTAGAGGGTCATTTCAAGGCCCGCCATCCGTGGCTGTCGTATCATGAGAGTTTTCCGTCGCTGCTGGCACCGGTGGTCGGATGCCGGGAAACGGAGGTGGTTGCGATGAATTCCCTGACCGTGAACCTGCATCTGTTGCTGGTCAGCTTTTACAGGCCCACCAGCGTACGGTTCCGTATCCTCTGTGAGGCTCGAGCTTTTCCCTCCGACCAGTATGCCTTCGAGTCGCAGGTCCGGTGGCATGGTTACGATCCGGAAGAGGCGATCATCGAAGTGGCACCCCGTCCCGGCGAGCATACTTTGCGCACGGAGGATATCTGTTCGGTGATCGACCGAAACCGTGACAGTCTTGCTCTGGTCGTGCTCGGCGGCGTGAACTATTACACGGGTCAGCGGTATGATATGGCCGCGATCACGGCAGCTGCCCATAGGGCCGGCGCTTATGCTGGATTCGATCTGGCTCATGCGGCGGGCAATGTTGAATTGAAGTTGCACGACTGGCAGGTGGATTTTGCCTGCTGGTGTTCCTACAAATACCTGAACAGCGGCCCCGGGGGGGTCGCTGGTATCTATATCCACGAGCGGCATGCGGCCAATGGTGCAATGCCCCGGTTCGCAGGCTGGTGGGGCCATAATAAGGAATCCCGTTTCCGGATGGAAAAGGGATTCGAGCCGATACCCACGGCGGAGGGCTGGCAACTCAGCAACGCACCGGTTTGCAGTATGGCGGCCCACCGAGCGGCACTGGAGGAGTTTCAGGCGGCCGGGATGGAACGGCTGCATGCGAAGCGGCGGCAACTCACCGCATATCTCAGATACTTGTTGGATGAGATCTGCCGAACAACGGGTTCTGCTACCATCGAGGTGATCACGCCCGCTGCACCGGATGCCTGTGGTTGCCAGGTTTCCCTATTGATAACAAATGAGGGCCTTCGGGTCTTTGATGCGCTCACCAGCGAGGGCGCTATAGCAGACTGGCGGGAGCCCGATGTGATCCGGGTGGCCCCGGTACCTCTCTATAACCGCTACGAGGATTGCTGGCAGCTGGTCCGCATCCTTCGGACGGCGCTGGCCTAACGAAAACCCACTGCAGCACACCTGACGGTTCTATCATGAAAAAAAATGTCATCATCTCCGGTGCGGGATTGGTCGGTAGCCTGCTGGCCATTTACCTGGTACGGCGCGGTTACCGGGTCCGCATTTTCGAACGCCGGGGCGACATGCGTAAAGAGCGCATGCGGGCCGGTCGTTCCATCAACCTGGCGCTGAGCGATCGGGGTCTGAACGCGCTGGAAAAAGTGGGTCTGGCCGATACGATCCGTTCGATCGCCATCCCGATGCACGGGCGTCAAATCCATAATCAGGACGGAAGTTCGGCCTTTCAACCCTATGGCAAGGAGGGGCAAAGCATCCTGTCCGTATCCCGCGGCATGCTCAATATGACACTGATGGACCTTGCCGAGTCGCAGGGTGCCGAGCTGCACTTCAATCATCGCTGTACACAAGTGGACTGGTCCCTTCAACGTATCGCTTTTGACGGGGCCGCCCCGGAGCCGGTATGGCACGACTTCGATCTCCTCTTTGGGGCCGACGGGGCCTTTTCCGCCACCCGCATGCAGCACCAGCTGCAGCACGATCAATTCAATTACAGCCAGTATTACATTGACTGCGGCTACAAGGAACTGACGATCCCGGCTACGGCGTCTGGCGACTTTGCCCTGGAGAAGAACGCTCTTCACATCTGGCCACGAAAGGATTACATGCTCATTGCCCTGCCCAATCCGGACCGCACGTTCACCTGCACCCTGTTCTTCCCGTTCGAGGGGCCCACATCGTTCGCCCGGCTCACCACGGCCGATGCTGTTCGTGATTTCTTTGAAACCACCTTCACCGATGCGGTACCCCTCATGCCGGATTATGTATCCGAGTTTTTCGCCAATCCAACGGCTTCACTGGTCACGGTGAAATGCCATCCCTGGGTCCGCGGCGACCACTTCGCGCTGATCGGGGATGCGGCCCATGCCATCGTACCGTTTTTCGGACAAGGGATGAACTGTGGCTTCGAAGATTGCCGGGTGCTGGACGACCTGATCGATGATTGCGGGGATGACTGGATGCGTATCTTGTCCGAATACCAGCGGTTGCGCAAACCGGACGGTGATGCCATTGCCGATCTCGCCATCCTGAATTTTACGGAGATGCGTGAGCGAACGGCCGATCCGGCTTTTCTTTTCCAGAAGAAAATCGAGGCACGTCTGCACGAACGTCATCCCGATCGGTGGATACCGGCCTATTCACAGGTCACTTTCAGTCCACATATCCGGTACTCCGAGGCGCTCCGGAACGGCCAGCGTCAGGAGGCCGTCATGAAAGAGCTGATGCGATGGCCGGATATCCTCGACCGGTGGGATCATCCCGCAACCGAAGCTTGGGTGCTGCAGCGATTGGCGGAGGTTTCCGCGACCGATGTCGGCTGATGCCACCAAAGCGAGTACCTTCGTTCCATGACGCGTACCGAACTAATACATCATATCCGGGAGCGGGGAAGCTATCTCTGTGTCGGACTGGATACGGACGCCGATCGTATCCCGTCACTGTTCCGGGGCGAGCCCGATCCCGTTTTCGCCTTCAACCGGGCGATCATCGATGCCACGCGTGACTGCTGTGTTTCCTACAAGATCAATACCGCCTTTTATGAGGCCCATGGTTCAAGGGGCTGGACCTCCCTGGAGCGTACCGTGGCCTACATAGGGGAGGGGCATCTTCGCATCGCCGATGCCAAACGCGGTGACATCGGAAATACATCCGATCAGTACGCAAGGG
>JBJOMF010000099.1:0-3367 GCA_046052505.1 Bacteroidota bacterium
GAGGTTGAGGTTCCAGCCGATCGTGAAATCGGGGAAGGGGTCACCGATCTTCGTCTTGTCCCTCGCATCGATCAGTCCGTTGCCATCGATGTCGGCGAAGCGGATATCACCGGGTACAGCACCAGTCTGTGTCGGGGCGGCCGCGATCTCGGCGGTGTTCTGGAAGATGCCTTCGGTCTTGAAGCCATAGAAATATCCGGGACTCTGTCCCTTTTCGAAGACCGTGATACTCTGATTCTGACCGTTGAAATAATACCCGCCAAAGATCTTGGCGGTTCCGTCGGTATTGGTGGCCGTTACGAGGTTGGTAGCCGTGGTGAAGGTGGCCGATGTATTGATCTGAAAGTTCTTTCCGTAGCGGTCATTATAGCCCAGAGTGATCTCATAGCCGCTGGTCTTGGTAGCACCGATATTGGCGGTGGGGATGGGCACGGTACCCAGGTATAGGGATGCGGAGGGTGTGAACAGCAGGCCATCTACCTCACGCCGGAACCAGTCGAAGTTGAGGGAGAGCTTGCGTTTGAAGAAGAAGGCATCGAATCCGATATTGGTCTGGATCTGCTTCTCCCAGCGGAGGGCCGTATTGGCAGCGGAGCCAACTGTAGCCCCGGGATAGAAGACATCTCCAAAGTTGTAGCCGTTACTGTTGGCTGTGGGTCCATAGCTGGGGCCGCCGGTCACGATACCCACATACTGCGGATCGACATTCTCATTTCCTACGGTACCGTAGCTGCCGCGCAGCTTCAGCAGATCGATGAATGACACCTTGAAGAAGTCCTCATTGCTGATGACCCAGCCCAGCGAGCCCGACAAGAAATTCGCATTCTTATTATCGGTACCGAAGGCATAGGAGCCGTCGCGGCGGGCCGTCAGTGAGGCCAGGTACGTATCCTTGTAATCGTAGTTGACCCGGAAGAATTTGGAAAGGTTACGGCGGAAATACTGATAATAATATCCGTCACGGGCATTCGAGTTGGCGGCGTTGTTCACGCCCACGGCTGCGGTGAAGTCGGCAAACTCCCAGCTGTTGAAGGGCACATCCTGGCGGAACGCGCCGGCTGCATTGCCTGACACTTTGGCCAGGGAGAACCCAAGCACCGTTTCAAAATGGTGCTTTTCCTTCCAGCGGAAATCGTAGTTCGCGAAGGATTCCCAGGTATAATTGAAGTTGCTCGTTTTCTCATGAGAAACGCTGTTGTGCTTACCGGCCACTGCGGATCCGTCGGCGTTCATGGAATTGTCCACGTTGTTCGGCCCGAAGAATACCAGGGGCGTGAAGCTGCGGGCGTTGCCGTCGTATTTGGTGTAACCGAAGCGGGAGGTGAGGGTCAGGCCTTTGATCACCTTGTATTGCAATTCGGCCTTGCCGTAGAGCTTGGTACCTGCATTCTTATTATACGTATTCTCCAATTTGGTCAGCGGGTTGAAGATCTCAGACAGGATGCGATCGCTGTAACCGTATTGACCTACCGTATTGGGCACATTATTATATACCGGAACCGTAGGGTCGAAGTTGAGAGCGGACCCCAAAACGGAGTTGAAGGAGTTCTCCTGCACGCCCCGTCCATTGAGCAATACGGCAGAGGTATTCAGCACGAAGCGCAGCCGGGAGGTCAGGTCGATATTGAAATTGGCCGTCAGGTTACCGCGGCTGAAGAGCGACTTATCGTCACCCCCCACGATACCGCCCTGGCTGAGGTAGCCGGCCGACAGAAAATAGGTCATATTCTCGGAGCCGCCGCGGGCAGAGATGGAATGGGTTTGCAGTGTGGCCCGCTTGAAGGTCTGATCCTGCCAGTTGGTCCCTACACCGATCGTACTGAGATCGGGGAAGATCACGGGGCCTCCGGCAACGGTACTGCCTTCGTTCACCATCGCGGCATATTCGGTTGCGTTGAGTACGCCTACGGTGTTGGTCACATCCTGGATGCCATAGTTGGCGCTGACGTTGATCTCAGCCTTCTGCGACTTGCGGCCGGAGCGGGTGGTGACCACGATCACACCGTTACCCCCTTTCACCCCGTAGATGGCCGAAGTAGCAGCATCCTTCAGAACGTTGATCGACTCGATTTCAGAGGCGTTGATGGCGTTCAGGTCGGTCAGCGTCTGCGGCACCCCGTCGATCACCACAACGGGATCGGTACCGGAATAGGAAGGGATCCCGCGGATCAGCACAGTGGGCTTGGAACCCGGGGAACCGCTCTGGATCACATTGACACCGGCCGCTCGGCCCTGAAGAGCCTCTTCCGTGCGAACAGGACGAAGTTTTTCGATATCGGCACCTTTCACGGTGGAAACGGCCCCCGATACTTTTGTCACTTTTTGAGTTCCGTAACCTACCACGACCACATCCGACAACGTAGCCGATTCGGCAACAGCCAATTTGATCACCAGGGACTCCCCGGTGACCTTGACCTCCTGCGGCTCCATGCCCGTGTAGGTCACGGAGAGCAGGGCCCCGGACGGCACTCCCGGTATCGAGAAGCGGCCCATGGCATCAGTCTGTGTGGTTTGTTTTCCTCCCTTAACCTGTACCGTAGCGCCGGCCAGCGGTTCGGAAGTCGTGGCATTCACCACGGTACCTGTAACAGTGATCGTCTGGCTGAATACCTGAAGCGTCAGGCTCAGGACCAACCCCAAAAAGAGGAGCTTTCTTTTCATACAGCAGTTGTTTAGCAAATCGGTTTTCTGACCAAAAATTTCAGACAATTTTATCCCGCTCCCGCAGAAGCATCAAAATAGAAGCCTCTTCAATACTACATCTTACAATTCATATTATTGATTATCAATGTTTAATTACTACATCATGACTACATCAAAAGAAAAAACAGGCCTCATCAGGTTTTGTGGATTACTTTTCATTCATGAAACGAATTTTTTCGATCATCCTTTCGGTGCTCTGCTCTTTTTATTCCCGGTCACAGAACACGATTGGCCTACCGGATGTGGTCAACTATGCTAAAAAGGCCTACGGAGGCGGATTACAGAACTGGGAAATTCGACAGGATTCCAGCGGAATAATATATGTAGCCAATAATGAAGGACTGCTCAGTTTCGACGGCCGTCACTGGAACCTGCATCCCCTCCCCAACCGCACGATCGTGCGATCGGTATGGGTGGGACCTGACCAGAAACTTTTCGTAGGCGGACAGGATGAACTGGGCTATTTCCAGGCGGACCCCTCCGGAAAACTGGCCTATCATTCCTTGTCGGGACTGATCCCCCGACCGGAACGTTCCTTTGGCGATGTATGGGACATCGTGCAACTTAATCAGGATATCTGGTTCCGGTGCTCCAAGCGCATCTTTAAATACAGCGGAACCGCAATCGCCTCGTACCCGGCTCCGTCCGAATGGGCCTTTCTGGG
>JBJOMF010000100.1:0-3163 GCA_046052505.1 Bacteroidota bacterium
ATCCGATCGTTCACCTGAAAGGGGATGACATCGAAGTGGCGATCTCCCATACCAATGACTACGGCGAGGATATTTACAGTTTTGTGAACGGCCAGCACACCACCCAGGGCGGTACCCACCAGCAGGCGTTCCGGGAGGCCTATGTGAAGACCATCCGCGATTTCTTCAAAAAGGATTACGATGCCTCCGATATCCGCACGGGGATCGTAGCGGCGGTTTCGGTACGGGTGGTCGAACCCGTGTTTGAATCACAGACCAAGACCAAGCTGGGCTCAGTGAATGTGGATGAGGGCGGACCCAGCATGAAGCAATTCGTGGGGGATTTCCTTTCCCGGGAGCTCGACAACTTCCTGCACAAGAACCCGTCGACCGCTGAAGCTCTCAAGAAGCGGATCGAGCAGAGTGAGCGGGAGCGCAAGGAACTCGCCGGGATCAAGAAGCTGGCCAATGAACGGGCCAAAAAGGCGAATCTCCACAACCGGAAACTCCGTGACTGCCGGTACCATCTCGATGAGGAGCCCCCTGCAAAGGGACGGGAAGAGTTCATCGCCCGCCAGCAGGAGACCACCCTCTTCATTACCGAGGGCGACAGTGCCAGCGGTTCGATCACAAAGGCCCGCCATGTGGAGACCCAGGCTGTTTTCAGTTTGCGCGGTAAGCCGTTGAACTGTTTCGGGCTTACCAAAAAAGTGGTTTATGAGAATGAGGAATTCAACCTGCTCCAGCATGCACTGAATATCGAAGAAGGGCTGGAAGGACTTCGTTACAACAATGTGGTCATCGCTACCGATGCCGATGTGGACGGTATGCACATCCGTCTGCTGCTGATGACGTTCTTTCTGCAATTCTTTCCCGACCTGGTGAAGCACGAGAAGGTCTACGTGCTGGAGACACCGTTGTTCCGCGTGCGCAACAAGCAAGAGACCCTCTACTGCTACGATGAGGCACAGAAACAGGCGGCCATGAAGAAACTGGGTGGTAAACCCGAAGTGACCCGTTTCAAGGGATTGGGTGAGATCAGTCCGGACGAGTTCGCCCAGTTCATCGGCTCCGATATGCGGAAGCAGCTGATGCGGCTTGAACAGGGTGACCACATCCAACAGTTACTGGAATACTACATGGGCAAGAACACGCCCGATCGTCAGGAATTCATCATTGAGAACCTTCGTGTCGAACTGGACCGGGCCGAGGAGCCGGCTCCCGCCCATGTTTGAGTTCCATGCCGATAGGAAACGTTATTTCGACATTCAGGAGCTGAATGCGAAAGGATACGTCCTTCCGTTCATCGAGGAAAAGGTACCGATCCGATCTGGCATGCGGGTGCTGGAGATCGGTTGCGGGGAGGGGGGCGTACTCAAGGCCTTCATTGACCGGGGTTGTACCGGGGTAGGGGTGGAGCTGGATCCGCCCCGTGTGGAGCTGGCCCGTCAGTTCATGGCCGATCCGCTTTCGATCGGAACCCTGCGGCTTATCTCCCGCGATATCTATACGGTCGATCCCGCCAGTGATCTCGGCGGTAGGTTCGACATCATCCTATTGAAGGACGTGATCGAGCATATACACGATCAGGAGCGGCTGATCCGGTGGATGAAACAGTTTCTGGTTCCGGACGGGATCATTTTCTTCGGATTCCCCCCGTGGTACATGCCGTTCGGTGGTCACCAGCAGATGTGCCGTTCAGGGCTCTCACGGATTCCCTGGATCCATCTGTTGCCCCGGACAGTGTACCGCTCACTACTCCGCTGGAAAAAAGAACCGGTGGAGGCGCTCCTGGAGATCCGGGATACGGGAATCAGCATCGAACGGTTCGAACGGATCTGCAAAAACTCGGGTTACCACCTGCTTCACCGGAGGCATTACCTGCTCAATCCGATCTACCGCTGGAAATTCGGATGGAAGCCCCGCCGTCAGGCCGGCTGGGTACGTCGCATCCCGTTTTTCCGCAATTTCGTGACCACCTGTGTGTATTATTGCATTCAACCTGATAAAAGCAAGTCATGATCCATATCGTTTTCAATGAATCGGATGTGAAGCGGATGCACGAAGTCATAGCGCTGGACCCAACCCTGGAAGGGCCGGTGCTCCTGATCCGGGATGACTTCGCAGTGGGGCCCATCACCGCAATCGACACGGACGAGGGATGGCGGTTGCGTTCGGACTGGTGGCGTACCTTGCTGAAAGGGTCACCCTACGGGGAGATCGTTGTCGATGACCGGGATACGGTGGCCGAACTTCAAACGCGGTTGACCGAAGACCCTGAACTGGAATGCTGGGTCTGGATGGGCCAAAACCAGCATGATGTGATGGGCTATTACTGGCTGATTCCGCACTTGCGCATGTTCCAGGGAAGGATCTTTGTCCTTTATATGAATAACCTTCCCTTCATCAATGAAAAAGGACAGTTGTTCTATCCGGCCTGGCTGCATGAGATCCAGCCCCGGGAATTCACCAAGGCAAAAAAACTCGCTCGTCCGGTTACGCTCAGTGAATTCGAGCTCGATCCCGACGAATGGCGGCGTCTATCTGCGGAGAATGCGCCGGTACGTATCCTCGAAGGAGGGAAAAAGATCAGTGGACGCGAGGCGGACTTCTTCGATGCCGATATCGTACGTAACGTCTCCGGGGAATGGCAGAAGGCAAGCCGCATCCTCACCAATACCCTGAACCGGATGAAAGTGAAGACCGGTGATCTCTACCTGATGTACCGCATCCGTCACTTGGTCGATCAGGGCCGGCTGATGGTCATGGGCGATATGCATCGTGCATGGAAGGACTTCGATCTTCGCAAACCCGAAGGAAAACAAGGCGAACTGAATCTGTCGGCCGAAACCGCGGCCGGTTAATACGAACGGACGATTTATAGCAGGTTATGAGTGCAGCAAAAAATAAGAATACCGGGGTGCAGCTGAACGATTCCGGGATCCATGGACAATACAAGACCTGGTTCCTCGATTATGCCTCTTACGTGATCCTGGAGCGGGCTGTGCCGGCCGTGGAGGACGGGTTGAAGCCGGTACAACGCCGCATCCTTCATGCGATGAAGGAAATGGATGACGGTCGATTCAATAAGGTGGCCAATGTGATCGGACAGGCGATGCAATACCATCCGCATGGGGATGCATCTATTGGGGATGCCCTGGTGAACATGGGTCAGAAGGACCTG
>JBJOMF010000101.1:0-3037 GCA_046052505.1 Bacteroidota bacterium
TCATTAATAAATCAAGCATGAAATACACTCTTTTACTCTCTTTGATCCTCACCCTGTTGTCCGGCTGCCTCGATACCCGACAGGAGGTGACCCTCCTGGAGGATGGTTCCGGTACCTTCGAGACGACCTCCGATATGGGAGCGGCGATCTCGCTGATACGCCAGATGGGGGGAAACAGTCAGCTGGAGCAATCCGGAGCCGAGACGGTCGATACCGTGCTTACGGTCACTCAACTTACCGACAGCCTGAAAGGGATCACCGATGCGGAGAAGCAGCTGCTTCGGGAGGCTACGCTCTCGCTTAAGATGGAGATGAAAAATGACCTGTTCCGGACCGCTCTTCGGGTTCCCTTCCGTCATACCGACGAGATCGTTCGTATCGGACGACTTTCGAACAGGCTTCTGGGAGATGCCCTCAAGGAGCGGATGGGAGATAGTCCTGCCCTGGGAGTCGGGTTGGATGTGCCACCGCTCAGCTCCATGGACGACTATTTTATTACCGAGTTCGACAACGGGATGATCAAGCGGAAACTGGACGATGAAAAACATGCCGGGATTTCCTCCGATGCCTACTTGGCCGGTTTGAAACAGGCCGGACAGATGGGTCTCAGCATAACGCATACCTGGGTGTACAGGCTACCCCGGCCGGTTTCTTCCGTAGAGGGGGAAAAGGTCTCACTCTCAGAAGACCGCCGGACGGTGACCGTCAGGGCCACCCTGGACGATCTTTTCACGGACCCCGGTTCCTTGGCGTTCAAGGTCAAGTACTGAACATCATTTAGGAGAGGGCCTGCAGGCTGTGGGCCTTATCCTGGTCCATTTGGCGAACCAGGGCTTCCAGCCCGTCGAATTTTTTTTCTTCGCGCAAGTATTTCTTGAGGTGAACCGTGAGTGTCTGGCCATAGATCTCCCGGTCGAAATCAAAGATGTTCACCTCGATCACGCGTTTTTTCCCGTCGACCGTAGGGCGAAAACCGATGCTCATCATCCCTTTCAACATCCCGGGAGCATCATCCAATTCTACAAGAACGGCATAGATGCCGTCAGCCGGAACGAGTTTTTCCGGATCCAACACCTGAAGGTTGGCCGTCGGGTAGCCCAGTTTTCTGCCCAATTTATTCCCGTGTACCACCTCCCCGGAGAAGAAATAATTGTACCCTAGTAATCGGCTTGCGGTACTCACATCACAGTGGAGGATCGCTTCCCGTATGTTCGTGGAGCTGATGGCGATATCCTCCCGTACATGCTTGGGTATCTCGCGTAACTGATAACTGTATTGGTTGGCATATTTCTCCAGGAGCCTGTAATCTCCCCGACGGTCACGGCCAAATCGATGGTCGTATCCGATGATGATGGTGTGGGGATGGAACCGGTCGATCAGGAAGGCAGACAGGTACTGTTCGGCCGGTTGGTTGGCGAACACGTCCGTGAATGGTACGACGACCAGATGGTCGATCCCCAGGTCGCTCAAAAGGCGGACCTTCTCATCCAATGTATTGATCAAACGGATGCCCAGGATGGCCGATGAAACGACCCGTCGGGGGTGGGGGTCGAAGGTGATGATTACCGTTTCCCCCTGGATACGCTGTGCCTCGTCCTTCAGTCGGTTCAGCACCTGCCGGTGCCCCAGGTGCACTCCGTCGAAGGTGCCAATGGTGATCACGGCATTCCGGAACGCCGGTAACTGGTCAAGATCGTAGTGTACTTTCATGAGCGGTCGCAAAGCTACTTTATCTGAAAGAATCCGTGAAAAAATTGAAAAGAGTAAAACAGGGGATTGGCTACCTTTGCCCATCCCATGAGCCTATACGATAAACGCGGCGTTTCGGCGCAAAAAGAAGAGGTGCACGTGGCCACTCGGCGGTTGGATCCCGGTCTGTTCCCGCATGCCTTTTGCCGGATCTACCCCGACCATCTGTCCGGTGATCCGGACTGGGTCAACGTCATGCACGCGGACGGTGCAGGTACCAAAAGCATCTTGGCCTATCTTTTTTGGAAGGAGACCGGAGACCTTTCCGTCTGGAAAGGCATCGCACAGGATGCGATCGTCATGAACCTGGATGACCTGCTCTGTGTCGGCATTCATGACAACCTGCTCTTTTCCTCCACGATCGACCGGAACAAGCGGCTGATACCGGCCGAAGTGCTGGAGTCCATCATTGAAGGAAGTCGGGAGTTTTTCGAGTCCATGGAGCGTCTGGGTGTGCGGATCCATTATCTGGGGGGTGAAACCGCTGACGTAGGGGATGTGGTACGTACCATCGCCGTGAACGGGACCCTCACGGCCCGCTGGCCCAAAGGCCGTTTGGTGACGAACGCAAAGATCCGTCCCGGCAATGTCATTGTCGGGCTCGCCGGTTTCGGGCAGGCCACCTATGAGACCGAATACAACAGCGGGATCGGAAGCAACGGACTGACCTCCGCCCGGCACGATGCCCTGCACAAGACCTATGCGGCCCGCTTCCCGGAGTCGTTCGATAATGGGCTGGATGAGGAAGTGGTGTATATTGGTTCCCATCGTCTGACCGACACCGTACGTGACGGTGAAGAGGAACGACAGGTCGGGAAGCTTCTGCTTTCTCCTACGCGGACCTTTGCCCCGATCCTTTCCAGGTTGTTACAGGATCATTTTGATTCGATAAATGGGCTTATCCATTGCAGTGGCGGCGGACAGACCAAGTGCCTGAAGTACCTGCCTGGTCCAATGCGGATCGTCAAGGACGGCCTTTTCGAGCCACCGGTCATTTTTCGCCTGATTCAGCAGGCCAGCGGTGCGCCGGACAGGGAAATGTACCAGGTGTTCAACATGGGCACCCGGCTGGAGATCTATACCGACGATACCGCTGCGGATTCCCTCATCGCGGTCGCTCAACAATTTGGAGTGGATGCCCGGGTTATCGGTCATGTTGAGGCGTCCGATCGGGCCTCTGTCACGATCCGTACGGCGAACGGGGAATTAGTTTATCCCGTTTAAGCGGCTTGATTTAATTTGCATAAAATCCCAATATGGCTGAACCCATCATCGAACTCCGGCATGT
>JBJOMF010000102.1:0-5106 GCA_046052505.1 Bacteroidota bacterium
GACCACCGAAGGGACCATCTCTCCCAACCACGATCAGTTCGGACGGGACATTGCCTTCCTTTGTCAGCGTATCATGAGCCTGAATGACAGCAGTGCCTCCTTTCTTTTCGGACGAGTCACGCAAAAATCTGCAGCCGGCGGTCATTCCATGGGTGGTGGGGCCAGTTTTCTGGCCATGACGTCATCCGCCGCGATCACAGCCCTGTTCAATTTTGCCGCGGCAGAGACCAATCCATCCGCCAAAGCGGCCGCACTGACGATTCAACGGCCTTCGCTTATATTTTCAGGTTCCGGTGACTGTATCGTGCCGCCCGCGACACAACAGGAGATGTATGCCAATATTCCCTATGCCTGTAAGACCTTTATCAATATCTCCGGCGGTCTTCATTGCCATTTCGGAAACAACGAATCTACCTGTGCGCTTGGACAACTCACTTCCGGATGCAACAGTTCCTCGATCACGGCCACCACGGTCTTTCAAAAAGTATGCTCGTTGCTGATCCCCTTCCTGGCTCATTATCTGAAGGGGGATTGCAACGGACGTACCGCCTTTGAAACAGCCTACAATACCATCACCGGCGTAGTGAAACTCCGGACCTGCCTGACGGATCCCTTGGGATGCCTGGTCACCAGCGATCCCGGCGCCAACCGCACCTACGACCTGCAATTATTCCCCCAGCCGCTGGCAGCCCGACAACCCCTGTCGATCCGCATACTGAACGGATTCATCCGCGCTGTCACCTTGTATGATGCGGCCGGGAAACGTATCAGCGAAGAACGCGGACTGCTGACAAGAGACCATCAGATCCGGATCCCGGTGAAAGGAATTTATATTTTACAGATCACCACCAGCCAAGGCCACCGTACGCAGCGGGTCATCTGTCTGTGATGCCCCATCGGGAACCGATGACTGCCCAGTAAAAACAGTACAATATGGCACTTACGCATCACCGAAAGAAACACCGCTCACATGTACGGCAGTTCCGAAGTGCCGGAGCCGGCTCTTCCTCCGCTGCCCGGGGGAATGCCCGATCCATCTTCGCGATCGCCGGCGGGATCACAGGTCTTGCCGTCGGTTATTTTTCCACTTCCGGTTCGATCGTGGGGATCCTGACAGGACTGTTCCTTGGTGCCGGGGTCGGTTTCTATATCGGGAAAGGGATCGATCGGGAAGACTAAGCCTCAATCCTGATAAAAGATACTGCAACTGAAAGGTGCCAGCAGGACCTGACGGGTTATGGGCTCCCGCGATCCCGTCGACACGCGGTTATCCCTGACTGCACTGCGCCAGGTACCGTTTGGTGCGGCTACGTTTTGGCCCTGTTCGTTGCCGTTAAAACAGACCCAGATCTTTCGCCACGGATCACCGACGGCAGCCCCGTTGATCGTATAGGCAATCAGTCCATCCGGAAGCGGATCCGTGAAATGTATGTACCGTGCGATCTGGGCGGCCTTTTCCATCCGGAATGCAGGATGGGACCTGCGAATCCGGATTAATCCACGTACGTATTCATATACTATGTTGAATTCCGATTTAAGGTCCCAGTTGATGGCATTGATACTATCTGGTGATCGATAGGAATTCTCGTCGTTATACTTGGTACGCAGAAACTCGGAACCGGCATGCAGGAACGGTATGCCCTGCGACGTGAGGACGATCGATAACGCCAGTTGGTGCATGGCGATCCGCTGCTCCCGTGTTGCCGACGAAGCCGAAAGCGCCAGCTTATCCCAAAGGATATGATTGTCGTGGCATTCAGCGTAACTGATGACTTGGTCCGGGGACGAGGCCCAGGGTTTACGGGAATAATTGACCCGTTCGTAAGCAACCTGCGGATGGGGACAGGCAGCTGTGATGCCAAATCGCACCGATGCTGTCAGACCGTTTTTTCCGCTGGCGAATCCGCGGTCAGCAGCCTCGAATACGCTACCCTTGATACCGTCCCGAAGATCGTCGCTGAATACGGCCACCCGGTCCAGCCGGGCTACGTGGATCTTCAGGGCCCTCAACGAATCGGGCAACGGAGAAGGCCCTGCGGTCCACCCCTCGCCGTACAACAGGATATCAGGACGTTCCCGATGCAATGCAGCCGAGACCGCATTGACCGTAGCGATATCATGTACTCCCATCAGGTCGATACGGAAACCGTCTATATGATACTCCCTGACCCAATACAACATGGATTCCAGCATGAACTTGCGGAACATGGGCCGCTCACTTGCGGTTTCATTTCCACAGGTGGTGGCATTGGAGAATCGCCCGGAAGCCTCCTGTCTATAGTAATAGCCCGGTACCAGTTGGTTGAACCAGGAATCCTCGGTGAGGGCCGTATGGTTGTAAACCACATCCAGTATTACCCGTAGTCCGTTGCGGTGAAAGGCCTGCACGAGCTGCTTGAATTCCCGGATCCGTACCCGCCCGTCATAGGGATCGGTAGCATATGAGCCTTCCGGCACATTATAGTTCAGCGGGTCGTAGCCCCAGTTGTACTGGGGTCCGCCCCCCCTTTCATCGATCGAGTTGAAATCGAATACCGGTAACAGGTGCACATGGGTCACCCCCAGTTCTTTCAGATGGTCCAACCCCGTGGAAAGCCCGCTCCGGTTGCGGGTACCAGTTTCGGTGAGACCTATGAAGCGTCCTTTATTCAGGATCCCGGAATATATGCCTGCACTGGCATCCCGTACATGCAATTCATAGATGATGGCATCCGTTTTGGACTTGAAGTCCGGTGGGCGGTCGTCCTGCCACCCCTCCGGGTGCGTTTCGGCCAGGTCGATGACAATAGCACGCCGACCATTCACGCCCACCGCCCTTGCATACGGATCGGGTACGTCGTGACTCCATTTCCGGTCACGAAAAACGGAGAAGGTATAGAATTTACCCTTGAGATTACCCTTTACCGAAATGACCCAAGTGCCATCGCGGTCCGGCTGCATCGGATAGGTGTCAGCCAGCACATCCCCTTCCGCAGTATGGTAAAAGGATATCCGAACCTGCGTGGCCCCGGGTGCCCAGATGCGGAACCGACTTTCGTTGGTCGTGTAGGTCAGACCGAGGTCCGACCCCTTGTATTCGGGATATCGGTCGTACCCCGGAGGCTGAGACCGTCCTATTAGATATCCACAGAACATACCCATGATCAGAAAAATGTATTTCATTGGCAGTAGATCGATAAGACAAGATACGAACAGGATAACAGGTAACAGAGAAGTTTAGTACCTTACTGCCATATCAAAAACAACCATGAAACGCTTCCTCATCGGTATCGCCATACTTACTTCGGTAAACTATGCTACGAGTGCCCAGCAGATCGTAACCCTGTACGAGGACTGCAACTACCGCGGCCGTTCCTTTTTCCTAGAACCCGGCACGTACCGGATGTTCCAGATGAAGATCGGGAACGACCGGCTGTCAAGCCTGCAGGTACCCTACGGGATGCGGGTGACGCTGTATGAGCATGATGAATTCAAGGGCCGTAGCAAAACCCTGACAGCGTCCGTGACCTGCCTGGATGATAGTTTCAACGACCAGACCTCCTCTCTTGTCGTGGAGAATACGCTGCCGCAATACGCCGGCAACGACTATATCGTGTTTTATAATGACTGCAACCAGAAAGGGTACTCCCGTTCCCTCGGGCCCGGCACTTATACGGGAACCCAGTTAGGTAGCCTTCGGAACAATATTTCATCCTTCCAGATCTACGGAAACCTTCGCCTGCGGGTGTACACAGGGAGTGATGATGCCATGGGGTATTATCAAACCCTTGAGGAGGCCATATCCTGCCTGGGTGGCAACCTGAACGACCGGATCCGATCACTCGTGATCGAGTACCGCAGCAATTTCAACCAGCCCGGCGGTGATCCCGGCGGCTTTGCCACCATCTATTCTGACTGCAACTACCGGGGGAACAGTTTCCGTCTGATGCGGGGATCCTACACCGGTGAGAAATTGGGACTTCTCCGCTACAACATCGCTTCCATCGAACTGCCCTCCAACCTGCAGGCCCGGGCCTATGTGAACAGTGAGAACCTGTCCGGGGTCAATTACATCATCTCAGAGACCTCCTCCTGTCTCGGATCCTCCCTGAACCGCCGGATCGCCTCGCTGGTCATCGAAGACCGCTTCAGCGGAGGTGCGAACCCATCCGGCGGGAATACGGACCGGGTGATCCTGTACACCGATGCCAACTTCCTTGGCCAGGCCGCGATACTGCTTCCGGGTAATTATGCACGTATGAGCGATGTGGGATTCCCCGACAAGGCCCTGAGTTCCCTGACAGTGCCGGCGGGATTTCGGGTGGTGCTCTATGAATCCGAGAATTTCAAGGGTCGCCAATACACCATCATTAGCACGCGCAGCAGCTTCACATTTACCGGATGGAATGACCGGACTTCGTCGATCTCCGTATTTCGGGACCGCTGAGGCATTCAATTTTCGGGGCCTGACTTTTTCCGGATCAATTCATCATAGGAAGGACTTTCCGTGCGCTGCCACTTGTCCCACCACGTGAAATACAACCCGAAATTGTACTTATACTGTTTATGATGCAACGCGTGATGCGTTGCACCGATAAGGGTGCGGAAGAAAAAGGACCGGGAGAACCAGGCCGGATAGATTTCGATATCGAGGTGATTGATCACACTTGTCACCGACATCACCACCAGCAATAAGAGCAGTACGTACAGATGCAGGGGCAGCAGGAGCACCAACAGCGGCAGGAAAGCCGCCTGTATCATCCCTTCGATCGGGTGAAAGGAGAATGCGGTCCAGGGAGAGGCGATCCGGCTGTCATGGTGCCATTTGTGAACGACACGGAAGACCGCAGGGATATGCATCCAACGGTGAAACCAGTAGTAATAGGTTTCCTGAGCAGCCAGGGCCAGTAAAAAGCTGACGGGAATCCACCACCAGGGATGATCGGAGCGGTTCAGGTAAATGCGCGTATGGCCTTGTTGCCAGCACCAAAGCAGGAAGGCCCCAGCGATACCGAACAGCAGGCCGCTGATATTACTGCGCCAGATCTCCTGCCGGAACTGGCCGCTGGGATAGGCCCGGTCACTGAGCTTTTTCGTGGACCAGTTACCGGGTTTCCAAACATAGAA
>JBJOMF010000103.1:0-6206 GCA_046052505.1 Bacteroidota bacterium
GCCATGCCCAGCACCACACCCGACAGGATATTAGTGGCCGTATCATAACCGATGAGCGGCGCATTGCTGTCGGCGGCCACCAGTGGCAGCTTGGCCGTATAATATTGAAGTGCCTTTAGCCGCATTTCCAGCCCGGGAGAGATCCCACCGCCCAGAAACTCATGGTATTTGTTGATGAAATTATAAGTAATACAGGTGCCCAGGCCGATGACCAGGTTGTGAAAGCCGGGATAAAAATGAACCGCGGCCGCACAAAGGGCCAGCCGGTCGGCTCCAATGGTTTCCGGTTTTCCGACCGGCGTCGTGAAGGGAATGCGCGTGAGGTGGCTGAGGCGGTGGAAGCGGGTGCCGGCCGTGAGTTGCTCATCGAGAAGCGGATCGTGGTCGATCACAGAGGATAGGATCGACTTATCAGGCCGGTAACGGTCGATATAGGGCTGGAGGGTGCTCACCCGATCGTCCGGAAGCACGAAGGCTTCCCGGAATTCGGATCCCTGAAATACCGCAAGCTTCTTACGCGTGTTACCGAAGTCAATGCAAAAGGTTACTGACATATATCCGTATTTCACTCACGACCCAGATCGAAGCCGCTGAGGTTTTTGAAATGCCCGTTCAGGCGGACCCTCTCCTTCAGTTGTTCCATACCTGCCACCAGCGGTATTGCCTTGGCCAAAAAGCGCTTCAGGTATTCCTGTCGCTGCCGCTCGTCAAATAGTTCGAGCAACTCGTACTCCTCCTGCAGGCTCATCCCGATATGATGGGCTACGTCAAAAGAACAAAGATCGGGGTCGGGGCTCGCAAACTCCTTTGTGACCTGTAACAGGGCGTGAAGGTCTCGAATACTGTTCAACACCCGTCGCATCAGTTCGGCATTCCCGTCGGCCCTTGTCTCCGGATAGCTGACGATCGCACCGCTGTAGAGTTTATCGGGTACCTGTCGAATGACTTCGAGTATACGGAAGACCCGAATCCCACGGGTCGTAATATCCATCTCCCCGCTCTCATACTCCTTTCGGATCGCCGCGATCTCGACCAGCGAACCGTGCTCCTGCATCCGCTCACCAAGTACCGTCGGGATGCCAAAAGGTCTGGAAGCGGCATGGCATTCCCGGATCAACTGCTTGTAACGAGGCTCGAAGATGTGAAGGTTCAGCGACTCGCCGGGATATACAACGAGCTGCAACGGGAATATGGGAATGAAATTCGTCATATGGATCGAACTACGGCCGGAGGAACGCGAAGTTCAGCTTAATCAATCAGTTTTCCGGTATCCTGTAGCTGTTTCAACCCCCGATATTTCTGGCGGGTATACCAGGCCGTCATGCGGGCACAGGTCCACCCGGCATGCCCATCCAGAAAACCCAGCTTGATTATATAATAATGCAGGAAGGTCACCACGGGTCCGCCGACACGGCGAAACCAACTGGCCTTTCGTCCCTGCTGGAAATACTTCTGGGCCCCCAGGGCCGCATACCGGCGCATTTTCTCCCGGAAATCGGCCTGGTCACGAACGGTGCGGTGAATAACATGCCCCTTCAGCGTCCGCACCTGCGACCCCTGCGGAAGGATCAGTCGTTCGTGAACCGGTGCCTCATCCCAGTGTACCTGCTTGCGATTGAACAGCCGGATATGGTAGTCACGGCCCCATTCCCCGAACCGTAGATGCCGTTCACCGAAATAATTATGAAAGGCCACACGATATATGTAGCGATCGTGCTCGGGCCGCCAGGCCCGCAGAGACCGATGCAGGGGTTCACTCACCGCTTCATCCGCATCGAGATTGAGGATCCAGTCGTACCGGGCCTGTGCGATCGCGGAGCTCTTGGTTCGCCCGAATCCCTCCCAAGGCCCTTCCAGCAACCGCACCGGCAAACGCCGCAACTGATCCTGCGTGCCATCGGTACTGCCGGTATCATACACCACGATATCATCGGTAAGACCCGAAAGACTTTCAATGGTGCGGCCGATGACATCCGCTTCATTACGGCATATGATGACGACCGAAAATGGATACATACCAGAACAAATATTGCATCTTTTGTCCGATAATCGGCGTACCGGATGTTCATTTAACCGGTCCCGCGGCAAACCATCGGGCCCACCAACCCGAAAGGAAAGCATATAAAAAAACACCATATTGTACTTCCAGGCCGATATCGGCGATAAAACTTCCGGCGGCAGTCAGCTGTAACACCACCCAGGGAAGTGGGTAGCGGGTACGCTGAAGCAACGGGAGTGCAACGGCCAGGGTGAATAGTAAGAAGCCGGGCAGCCCGAGTGCCACACCATAAAGGAGCCATTCCGAGGAGGGATAGATCCGGTCGGATTCCAGCATACCGGGCACATGCAATTCGTACCAGGCCCGCGTATGTTTCAGGATATCACCGAAACCCGTACCGGTGATTGGCTGTTCCATCATGACCGACCAGCCCGCTTTCCAGGAGAGAATGCGCACCGCATCCGTTGCACCGGGCAGGTAGGCCCCCTTGCGAAACCAGGCCGACTCGTACCGCAGGTAATGCAGGCGGTTCTGTAAGCTGGGCAGGGCCAGCGTAGCGACCACCGGAACCACGAAGCAGGCAATGAGCAGGAGCAGACCGCGGATCCGGGTCTGAGTACGCCGGATCCAGTATACCGCCAACACCAGGGTCCCGAGATAGAAGGCGATCAGCCCGGTACGGGCTGCCAGCAGATGCAGGTAAAACACAAACAAGACCGCTGCGGCCAATGACAAGACCGAAATGAATGGGGCGCTACCGCGATACGCCCGGTGCATCCAGATGGCAGGGATGATGGCCATTGCCACCAGCCAGCTGAAACGCACGTGATCGTTCTCCAGCGGAGTGACCAGACTTTTAGCCCGCAGGTAGCCTTGTGTAACACCCTCCGGATCGGTAAGGTAGTGACCAATGCTCCATGCAACGCCGAGCGATACGAACAACAGGAATACGAGCGCCAGCAGGTTCCACTGACGACGGCTGAATTGGAACGGTGCGGAAAAAGCAACGGGCAGGAACAACAGGGGGAGTTTCACCTGCAATGATGCCAGCCACTGGTACCGGTCCTCGCTCCACAATCCGGACAACATCGGCAACAGGAACAACAGGGAAAGACCCCAGCAATACGGAGCCGACAGAAAGGTGCGCCATTGCTCCCCGATCCGCCGGTGCGCTACCGATACGGCGACGAAGCCGATCAGGGCTGCCGAAAGAAGTGCCCTTGAAAAGAGTAGGCCGGCTGGCAGCAGCAGCAGGCAACAGAGCAACAGTTCGGTCTGCCTTCGGCCCATGATGGAAAGGGATATTTACCACAAGATACAGGGACCGGAATAAAATATGTAAGTTGCCCCGGCAACTCCTCAAGGCGGCACATGGATTGGCAGGCGCTATTACAACAAGTGATCTCAGGCGATATGCGGGCCTTAGCCCGTGCCATCTCGCTGGTCGAGAATGAATATCCCGGCTATGAGACGCTGTTGCGCGCCCTTCCCCCTTCCCCGGTACGAATCATCGGCCTTACCGGACCTCCCGGTGCGGGAAAAAGCACCCTCGCCGATGCGCTGATCGGCCAACTGACTGACAAAGGAAAAAGGGTCGGGATCGTTTGTGTGGACCCCTCCTCTCCCTTCAATCTGGGAGCCCTGCTGGGCGACCGCATCCGGATGAGCGACTGGTATACCCATCCGCAGGTGTTCATCCGTTCGCTGGCCAACCGCGGATCGATGGGCGGACTACATCCGAAGATCATCGAGATCACCGACCTGATGCGGGCCTTCCCTTTTGACCATCTCATCGTGGAGACCGTGGGCGTAGGACAGAGCGAGATCGAGATCGCCGGACTCGCCGATACCACTGTAGTAGTATTGGTACCGGAGGCGGGCGATGAGGTACAAACGATGAAAGCCGGTCTCATGGAGATCGCCGACATCTTCGTCGTGAACAAAAGCGACCGTCCGGAAGCCGACACCTTTGTCCGGCACCTGCGCCAGATGCTGACGCCGTCCCACGAACGAAAACAGGAGGAGATACCCGTCATACAGACCATTGCCTCCCGGAAAAAAGGTATTGATGCCCTGTATGCCTCCATTCAGGAGCAACTGGACCGGTCACAGGCGACCGACCGGAGGTTTTGGCTGCTGGCAGAGAAAGCCTGGTTGCTGATTGAACAAAAGAGAATGAAAGGTGTTACAAAAAAGGACCTGAAACAGGAGATCGAAGCCACTTTCGGAAAAGGCGACTTCAATCTCTACACATTCGTTCAAGAAAAAGTCTGAAGATGGAACTGATCTCGCCTGAGGGATTGCCCCGTATGACCGCCTGTGAACCCATCGCCGTACAGGTGGAAGCCGGTAAGGTCTATTCCTGGTGCAGCTGCGGCCTCACGGAGAAATCGCCTTTCTGCGACAGTGCTCATAAAAAAATCGAAGGGATGCCATTCCGCAGCGTGAAAGTACAATTCGATACCCCACAGGAAGTATGGTTCTGCCAATGCAAGCAGACAAAGACGCCTCCGTTTTGCGATGGCACGCACAACGCCCTGAAATAAGATCGGAAATGAAGCCGCGATCAGCGGCTTTTCTGGCTCTTCCACCATCGAAACCCGATGTACCCCACGATGGCAAAGGGCGCGAAGGCCAGGTAAAGGATCCCTGAATTCATCCCCTGAGCGGATTGCTCTCCCAATTGTTGCGCAGTCTTGGTGCAGATGGAACACTGGGCCATCAAAGAATGGTTCTGCACCAGTAATTGGAGCATCAACAAGCAGACAACAGGCACCAGCGATTTCATCCGCATCCTTTTTGCAAAGGTAAATCCTATTTCGATCCGATCAGGTCTCCGGACTGACACACCGTGCTGCGATCTGGGCGAATTTCCGGCCCCAGGCGTCCCATGACAAGGTCGTCTCGAAAAGGTCCCGGGAGCTGACCTGGAGCCGTTCAAAGCCCGATGGGTCCGAAAGCAAGGCCCGGATCCGCTCGGTATAATCGGACGCTCCGGCCGCCGCCGAAAGGGCATAGCCGTTGATGCCGTTGCGGACATAATCGGTCACGCCTCCTGTAGCTGTAGCGATCGAAGGCACGCCATAAGCGGCGGCCTCGCAGAAAACGATCCCGGCACACTCGGCCCGTGTCGGCAACAGCAACAGGTCCGTTTCCTGAAAGATCCGATCGAGGCGTTCGCGTTGATCCGGGTCGCTTTTGTCAAGGAACGGGGTCACGGAAACCCCCGTTTCTCCCGACAGGTCTGCCGGAGGAACACAACCGATGATATGAAGGCTTGCCTCCACTCCCGAACGACGCAGAAGACGAAATGTCTCCAGTGCGATCGCTCCTCCTTTCCGCTCCCATTCCACCCCGAGGAATAAGAGCCGGCAAGAGCCGGGACGGGGAACGGGCTTCTTTGCCGGTGATGGCAGGGGATCCAGATTGGCCCCACAGGGGACCACCGAGATCTTTTCGGGGGCAATGCCGTAATCGGTCACCGCCGAATGCTTGTTCCATTCCGATGCCAGCATGCAATGGGTGGCTTTCTCATATGCCAGCCGGTCGAGTTCGATACCTTGACGGATATTGTAGGTCGCCAGGTTACTGAAGCCGGGATAATAGCCCTGCAGCTGCTGAAAGGTGGCGTCGCTCATGTAGATGACCGGGATATCGGTATCGGCATAGGCGATCAGTTGCGGAGATGCGGATACGAACAAGAGATCGACAGGTCTGTTCCGGAGGTCGCGTGAGAGCTGCCGGCTGAAATGACGTGCATAGCTGCGGAGGTATTCCACCGAACTGTGCTTTCCGAACCAGCGCCGGTTGATGCTCTTTTGCGTGGTGAGCCATTCTTGCAATAGCTTGGGCATCGGGTAGTGGAAATGGTCGACCGTTCCGAGTCGCTTCAGCTGCTGCAGTGTGTAGTAGCTGGTGCCCGACCAGGTCCTCCGGTCGTCCGGATCATATCGTGATACGAAACCGATCTTCATGCGTCGACAGGTAAAAAGCGGCGAGCGATGCAGTTATAGGTTGTATCCCGGTCCCGGATATCCGACGCCGTGATCCGGGAGAGATACGGTTCCCAGGAGAACGATTCCCACAAGTGATGCACCAGGGCTTGCGGGTACTGGTGCCGCTCCTCGAACAGGGCCTGGAGTCCAGCCATGTCATAAAGCGGATGATGGAACACATCGGGACCCAGCCGGGTCAGGGATCCGGGGTA
>JBJOMF010000104.1:0-2923 GCA_046052505.1 Bacteroidota bacterium
TTTTTATTGTGCATGGTTACGGTGATCTCGTCGGCCACCCCTTCACCGCCGTCGGTGACCACGTGGTTGTTGGTGACGATATACCCGTCCTCGCTGATGATCACGCCGCTGCCGGAAGCCCGCTGTTCGGGCTGCATCCGCTGGTTGAAGATGTCTTCGCCGAAAAAGCGTTCGAACCAGTCGTCCATGCCATTACGGCTGCGAGGCAGGCCGTTGCTCACCCGGCGGGCCGGGATCTTGGTCTTAATGTGTACCACGGCCGGTACGGCGGCATTCGAGGCCTTGGTGAAATCGATCGGTTCAGACCCGCCGCCGGCGTTCCCTGTGAAGCCCGCGTAGTTCACCGGCACCTTGCCTTCCGCAGTGGCCTGAACGAACGCGCCATTGCTGCGGGGGGCGAAGCGGGAGTAGAGGAGTACACTGCCGACGGCCGATACGGCGCTGACGGCCACGATCAGAAGATACTGTTTGAGTTTCATACGGTATTCCCTTTTAGGTTCTGTATAATCTGGGGTTCTGTACCGGCAGCAAAGAGCGTGCCCGGACTGCAAAATAACAAACTGTCGGGATGGTTGTTGGACGCTCCTGTCGGTTTAACAAATGATTTACCGGGGCCTGTCATTCTGACGAATGACAGCGGCGGCTTAGGGGAGGTTGCAGAGGAAAGCCAGGGTGTCGGCGCCATCGGCATAGTCGGTCAGTCCGGGCTCCTGGGTGCATCCAAAAGGTAGCACCGGACCTGCGATACATTGCAGGTCGGGGTGCGACCGGAGGGTTTCCAGTGTCTGCTCCGGGTCGTCATAGTATTCGTAGTGTAGCTGACTGATGGGGGCGAACAGGGCGGGGTCTTCAGTGAGCAGCAGGGTGCCGTTCGTCATGTAATACCGTTTGTTCAGCAGCAGCAGGGCCAGCTGGTAGTCGTAGTTGTTCCGGTATTTATGGTGCTCGGAGAGGTGGGCGTAACTACGGAATGCGTCCAGCAGGGGTACGAAGTCATAGTGCCGGGGTACGTACAGTTTGGTGACGTTGCGGCAGCCGCGTCCGAAATAGGTGTGTACGTCATCGGCCAGTGCCCGGAGGTGTTCAGGGCTTTCCGTGCCTGTCAGCAGGGCCGCTGCCGTTTTGTTCCGCCGGATCAGGTGGGGGTATTTCCCGAAGTAGTATTCGAAATAGCGGGAAGAGTTGTTGCTTCCCGTGGCAAGATAGGCGTCACAGCCTTTGAGCATTTCGGCGTAGGTGGTCTGGCTGCCGGCATCGGGGTGCCATCCGGCCAGTACGTCGGTGATATGCCGGATGAGCCGGTTGTCCTGTGAGGCGGGTTTGACCACGGCCTGGTGGCCGCTGATAAATACGCTGAGCCAGTCATGAAAACCCACCAGGGGGATATTTCCGGCCATCACGATGCCTGTGCGCCGGGGGAATGGTCGCTGTTCGGGTAAGTCATATCCGGCCGCCCATCGCTCAAGGGCATCCCGCTGCAGGTAGTTCCGTACGATCGCATCGGCGGCCCGATTCACGAAGGCTTCGGTGAACCAGCCATTCTCCTGACCGGCCCGCGTGACGGCCTCCCGCCATTCCGGCGTGCCGGCTTTCAGGTATTCGCCCAATTGCTGCAGCAGTCCGATGCGTTCTTGCAAATTCATCACGTTCAATTATCTTTGTCGAAACCGGTGTCGTGCCGGATCACGACAAAATTATCGCATTCCCCCGCACGGGATGCGGAACCCGCAAAATCACTTTTTATGGCTATCAAGATCACGGAAGAATGTATCAACTGCGGCGCCTGTGAACCCGAATGTCCGAACAACGCCATCTATGAGGGTGGTGTGGAATGGGCCATTTCGGATGGTACGACCGTCAAGGGTTCCTATACCCTGATGGACGGCACGATCGTGGATGCCGAGCAGAAGAATGCCCCGCTGGCGGCCGATGTGTACTACATCACTCCGAATAAATGCACCGAGTGTCAGGGATTCCATGAGGAGCCTCAGTGCGCTGCGGTCTGCCCGGTCGACTGCTGCGTTCCCGATGAGCAGTACCGCGAAACGGTGGAGGAGCTGACGTCCAAGAAAGACAGGCTGCATATCTGATTGCGGAATCCGGAGCCCCGTGTTCCGGCCGACCGAACGCCTGGTGAAGGAAGCCCCTTCACCTTTTTTTTTGGGGTCGCGGGTCTTCCATTTTGTTAATAACGCGTGTTCCGTGTGACACGTGTTGGGGGTGTCATTAATTTCCTCAATATTTGCAGGATCCCTGCATCGCATCTATGAAACGAAACATCGCCTTGGTGACCGGTGGGCTCTCGGGAGAGGCCGTGATCTCCTACCGGAGTGCCGACACCATCCAGCAGCATCTCGATCGCGACCGGTATCAGGTCTGGCGGATCGATATCTGCAAGGACGGCTGGTTCGCCGAGTTGCCCGATGGCTCGCGGGTGGCGGTGGACCGGAACGATTTTGCGGTGCGGCACGGGGCCGACACCATCCGATTCGATGCCGTCTTCATCGGGCTGCACGGTACACCCGGGGAGGACGGAAAGCTTCAGGGGTATTTCGATATGATCGGAATGCCCTACACAGGTTGTGACGCTGCCTCATCTGCCATTACGTTCAATAAACGCTATGCCGTCGCCGTGGCCGGAATGTCCGGCATCGGGGTCTCACGGTCCAAGCTCCTTTTCCGGAGGCAGCCTGCCGACCCGCAGGTTATCGCGGAAGGGCTTCGCTTCCCGGTGTTCGTGAAACCCAATAACGGTGGCTCCAGCATCGGCATGTCGAAGGTGGAAGAACCTGCGGGATTGTCGGCTGCGCTCGACAAGGCATTCCGGGAGGACGATCAGGTGCTGGTCGAGGAAATGGTACATGGCCGGGAATTCACTGTGGGTGTTTTTCGCAGGGCTGGCGAGGTGACGGTGCTGCCGCTG
>JBJOMF010000105.1:0-10104 GCA_046052505.1 Bacteroidota bacterium
TCCGTCCGAATGGGCCTTTCTGGGGGTGGTGAACAATAAAATCTATGCGCAGGATTTTGGAGAAGGACTGATGGCGTTTGAGAATGGTGCCTGGCGGGCGCTTTTCCCCCTGGACTCCGGACCCAAGGGCGATGCCATCACCGGATTGCATGCGCTGCAAGGCAACCAGCTTCTGGTCGCCTATTTGAAAAGCGGCCTTTTTCAGGCAGATGGGGGTGGTTTGACACCCATGCGTACGTACGATCTCGCCCGCATACAGTCCGCCCGGGTCTATGCAACAGCCGCTCTTCCAGAAAACCGGTTGGCCCTGGCCACCAACACCGAGGGGCTTTTCGTGATCGATGCGACCGGGAAACAAGTACAGCATTTCGGGCAACGGGAAGGCCTGCAGAACAATAACGTGCTTTCGGTCTTTGCCGACCGAAACGGCAACCTGTGGCTGGGGCTAGACAATGGTATCGATTTCATTGCCTTTAACAGTGCGGTAAAACGCATCGATCCGGCAGAGGGGAATGCCGCAGCTTACACGGCCCTGGTTCGGAACGGCTCGCTCTACGTGGGAACCTCCAACGGTGTTTGGATGGCCCCCCTGGAGAACCTGCCCGACCTGAGCTTCAGCCAACATGCCTTCCGCCGGATCGAGAACATCAATGGTCAGGCCTGGTCACTCACCGAGATCAACAACCAGATCCTGCTGGGGCATCATGAAGGGGCGTTCCGTATCGAGAGCGGCCGGGCCATCCCGATCCAAACGGGCAGTGGCTTCTGGAGCTTCAAGCCACAAAGTGCCACCTTCCCCACCGAGCGTATCCTGGCAGGAAATTACAGGGGACTCCAGTATTTAGACTTTAAAAAGGAGCAGTTCCTTCCGGGAGCGGACTTCGCTCCGTTCGATGAATCCTCGCGTTACCTTGTGATCGACGGGGAACAGCGTATCTGGGTATCGCATCCCTATCACGGCATCTTCCGGCTGGAACCGGACGGTCAGGTCGGAAAGAAATGGAATACATATACCGAAAGGAATGGGCTGCCTTCCGTTTTGAATAACCACGTGTTCAAAGTCCGGGAACAACTCCTGGTGGGTACGGAGAAAGGAGTGTACCGCTACGATGCCGCCACTGACCGCTTCCAGCCCGATCCGTCCTATGCCGCCTGGCTCGGAAACCTGAGCATTCGGTACCTGCAAGAGGATGCCGAGGGGAATGTCTGGTTCGTGCATGAGAAAACGGTGGGATGGATCGACCGATCCACGACACAGCCGAAAGTGTATTACCTGCCCGAACTCAATAAGAAACTGTTGAGCGGATTTGAATTCATTTACCCCTACAACGACCAGAACGTATTCCTCGCGGGAGAAGCCGGCCTCTATCACGTAAACCTTCGGAAATACCGCCAACAACAGGTTCGGCCCGATGTGCGGGTGAGCGGCGTGCGTTTGGGACTGCAAGCCGACAGCCTGTTGTTCGGCGGATTCGGACATCGGAATAAGGAGCAGTCCGTGGTGATCGGTCCGGCCGGAAAGAACATCCGTTTCGAATTCAGCTCACCCCCGAGTACGGACCCGGAGTCACTCGAATACAGCTACCGCCTCGATGGGTATGACAACAGATGGTCGGAATGGAGCCGCCGTACTGAAAAAGAATTCACCAACCTGCAGCCCGGTAAATACCGCTTCGAGGTGAAAGTGCGAAACAACCTGGGAGCGGAATCCGAAGCGGCCTTCTTTGCCTTCCGACTGCTGCCCCCTTGGTATCGTACGACCCTGGCCTGGACGGCCTACCTGTTGGTCGCTGCCGGCCTACTCGTTTGGCGCTACCGGGTACAGCAGCGTAAATTCAAAAAACAGGAACAGGACTTCTCGGAAGAGCAACAACGCCTTCAGTACATCCACGAGCTGGAAAAAAGTCGTACAGAGAGCGAGCTGATCGCCCTGCGAAGCCAGAATCTGGAATCCGAGATCCAGTACAAGAATGCAGAGCTTGCTGCTTCGGCCATGCACCTCGTGAAGAAAGGAGAGCTGATCAACCGGCTCAAAGGCGAACTGAGCCAGCTTTTACGGCGTGTGGACGTACCGGCCGCACAGACCGAAGTGAAAAAGATGATCCGGCACCTGGAAGAGGATGACCAGATCGATCAGGAATGGGACCAGTTCGCCAAGCACTTCGACAAGGTGCACAGCGATTTCGTGATGCTGCTGAAAACCCGCCATCCCGATATCAGTCCCAGCGAGATCAAGCTCTGCTCCTTCCTGCGGATGAATCTCAGTTCGAAGGAGATCGCTCAATTGCTGAACATTTCGGTACGCGGGGTTGAGATCAGCCGTTACCGGCTTCGCAAAAAACTGAATCTGCAAAGCGGGGAGAATCTGTTCGATTACCTGATCGGGCTGCAGAAATGACGGAGATCGACCGGACCCACAGGATTCGCTACATTTACGAACAGATCAATACCCTCCGGCAATGATGAGAACCATCAACGCCATTTACTTCGACTGGAAGCACGGGACGTTGTGGGGCGGCTCCAGCAACCATGGAGAAGATTACGGGATCGGTTGGTAGTAGTGCCTACCGGCGATCCGGAAGTACCCGTTCCCAGCACCCCGCTACCGCTGAACGATCTCGAGAAGGAGCAGCCCCGGACTTGAGGATGCTCATAGTTTTCCTACAGGACCCTCGCTACCTTTAGGAGGCAAGTCTCTATTGTCTTACCAAATACCCGGCCTATGAAAAAGATCCTCTTTTTCACCGTGCTCGCCGGAATGCTGCTGGGCCCGGCCCTCGCCGTTGCCCGAAGCCGGCCGGTCGACCCCGTCCTTCCCGGCGCCTGGACCGAATGGAAAGCCTCCGCTTTTGTGAAACTGCATCTGCGCGACTTTACCCGGCTGAGCGACCATAAGCTCTCCCTGAAGGAAAAGATCGGATTCGTGATCCTGAAAAAACAACTGAAGCGGGAAT
Source organism: Bacteroidota bacterium (assembly GCA_046052505.1). Classification (GTDB taxonomy): domain Bacteria; phylum Bacteroidota; class Bacteroidia; order Chitinophagales; family Chitinophagaceae; genus JJ008. The sequence continues at coordinate 2,955 of JBJOMF010000105.1, forward strand.
TGAAGAAGCATCCGGACCTGCTGGTAAAGGAGTATATGGCTCAGGCTGCCAAGATCAGCACCGGCGCCTGGATCGCGATCATTCTGGCCGTGGCCCTCGTGATCACGATCATCGTGGTAAGCTCGATCGATTTCAACTATGGGTGGGGCACGTGGTGAGGCGGGTTGTGACGGTCACCCCAAAGCAGGGCCGAACAAAGCACGTGCATTGCCGGTGGTCCGATCGGCAACGACTGCGGAGTCAACACCCATGACCGATGCCAGTTTTTCCAACACCAGCCGGAGATATGCCGGCTCGTTCCGTTGACCCCGGTGCGGCACGGGTGCCAGATAGGGCGCATCGGTCTCAAGCAATATCCGGTCGAGGGTCAGTGATTCCAAGACGCGGTCGAGTCCTGAGTTCCGGAAGGTCAGCACCCCGCCAATGCCGAGATAGAAACCCAGTTCGATGATCTGCTGGGCCTGCTCCAGCGTTCCGGAAAAGCAATGGAAGACCCCGCGCAATGATCCCTTCTGGTGATGACGGACCACCTCAATACAGGCATCCACCGCCTCACGCGAGTGGATGACAATAGGGCGGTCCCGCTGTAGGGCCCACTCGATCTGTTGATGAAACGCCTCGTATTGCTGCTCCGAAAAGGTCCGGTCCCAGTAAAAATCGAGGCCGATTTCTCCCAGGGCAATGAAATCACGAGCCGACCAATGGTCCTGCACGCACCGCAGTTCATCCCGGTAGTTCGCCTTTACCGAACAGGGGTGCAGGCCCATCATGGCGCGGCATCGAGCGGGAAAGGCCCGCTCCGTATCTAGCATGCGATCATGGGTCTCGCTGTCGATCGCAGGCAGTAATACATGCTGAACGCCCTCTCGATCCGCCCGGTCGATCGTGGCCGAACGGTCAGTATCGAACGCAGGAAGGTAGAGGTGGGAATGGGTATCGATCAGGGTCATGAGGAGCGATCTGAGGAGTGACAAAACTCCGAAAAAAAGCAGGAAACCATTAAACTTTGCAGGTTGGGGTCCATCCAAACTTTAACCTCAACCCTGAACCGAACATGAGAACCCGTCCCAACCTCACACATGCCATCGCCCTATTGTCTGTCCTGGTGCTATCCGCCATCTATTCCTGCAGCAAGGAACGCAGCCAGATCGGCACCGATGAGCAGGAAGAACTGGTCTCCCGTACCTCTACCGAGGCAGACGCCGAAGCCGAAACCCTCTACAATGAATTTTTCGATGATGTGATGGGTGTGAATAATGACGTGGGCGTATCGGGCTCTGGAATTTTTTATGGCCGTACCGATAGCCTCAACCCGGTTCCGCGCTGCTTCACCGTAACGGTCGAACGCCTGACTCCCGACCCGTTCCCCGTGAAAGTGACGATCGATTTCGGCACTACCGGATGTCCCGGACCCGATGGCCGGGTGCGTAAGGGGAAAATGATCACGATCTACTCCAATCGGCTCACCGTTCCGGGTGCCGTTGCCACCACGACCTTTGAGCGCTTCTTCGTAGATAATGTGAACGTACAGGGCACTTATAAAGTTTCCAATATCACGATCCCGCCGATCCGAAAATTCAAGATCGAGGTCATCAACGGCAAACTGCTCCAGCCGAATGGCAATTATGTGGAATGGAACAGCGTTCGTACCGTAACCCAGATCGAGGGCAACGGAACCCCGGAAATGCCCCGTGACGATGTATTCAAGATCGAGGGTTCGGCCAACGGGGTCGTGAAGCGCGACAGCCTTTTGGTTCGTTGGGAATCAACGATCGTAGAGCCCCTGATCCGCCGGTTCACCTGCCGCTGGATCGTGAAGGGTACGGTGAAAGCCATCCGGGCCAATCTTCCCCCCGGAAGCACCCGCTGGATCGGTGTACTGGATTTCGGTACGGGGGCATGCGATAACCAGGCGACCCTGACAGTCAACGGAATATCTCGTCAAATTACTTTGCCGTAATTAAAAAAAGATTATACCTTTAATCCAGTTTTCATAGGGTACGGATTAAAAACGGGCCGGGGTGTCTACCCAGGCCCATCCTTTTTTAGCATTTTTAGTACTGAAAAGTTAATCCGGATTCAAACTGACCGGACAGAACCGATACCCCTTTCCCCCAAACTCCTCCAGCAACTTTGGCAGGGCGTACATCATACGCTCCGCAGCCTTCTCGCTGTCGTGAAATACGATCAGGTCGCCGTCCTGTATCCGTTTCCGTATCCGGCTATAGCAAATGGCAGGTGGTAACAGCGGGTCCCAATCGCCCGAAAGGATATTCCACATGATGATGCGCTGCTCCGGAAAAGCCGCCTGCATGGCCCGGATCTGGGAGCGCCGTAGCCGTCCATAGGGCGGACGGAACAGGGGGCTGTGGATCACAGCAGCCGCTTTTTGGATATCCGCTACGTAGTCCGCATCAAGTGTCTTCCACCCATTGAGATGATGATGGGTGTGATTTCCGGTCGCATGCCCTTCGTCAAGAATTCGACGGTACAGTTCAGGGTTGCGCTCCACATTGGATCCGATGCAAAAAAAGGTGGCCCGGGCCCCATGACGTTTCAACAGGTCGAGCACAAAGGGGGTGACTATCGGATGAGGACCATCGTCGAAAGTGAGGTATAGGGTCTTTTCACCGCGGGGCAGGTCCCAGATGCAACCGGGAAAGAGTCGCTTGAGCCAGTCCGGCGTCCGGACGAAATACCGGTCGCGCCGCAGAAATGCCAGGAGGGCGTTCTTGTTCGCTTTCCGGTAATGCGGTGCCAGCCATGTCATGGGGCAAATATAACCATTCGCCATGCCGCGGTTATCTTTGTGCCCATGAGCCAGCCCGTTCGTGTTCGATTCGCTCCCAGTCCAACCGGCGGCCTCCACCTTGGGGGCGTGCGGACCGTCCTGTTCAACTACCTCTTCGCACGGAAACATGGAGGAACCTTTATCGTGCGGATCGAGGATACCGATCAAAGCCGCTATGTAACCGGAGCCGAGGAGTACATCTTTGACTGCCTGCGCTGGTGCGGACTTGAACCCGACGAGAGCGTACAACACGGTGGCTCCTTTGGCCCCTACCGCCAAAGTGAGCGGAAAGACCACTACCGCCGGTATGCCGAACAGTTGGTGGAAAGCGGGCACGCCTATTACGCTTTCGATACTCCGGAGGAACTGGAGCAGATGCGTGCTGCATACCGCACTCCCGAGCATCCCAATCCGCAATACGACCATTCCATCCGTGGCCGGATGCGCAATTCACTCACACTGCCCCGCGAAGAGGTGAAGGCCCTACTGGAAACCGGTGCCCGACACGTGGTACGGGTGAAAATGCCCGCCGGCGAAACCCTTTCCTTCACCGACATGATCCGCGGCACGGTCCGTTTCGATAGCTCCCTTGTGGACGATAAGGTATTGTTGAAAGCCGATGGCATGCCTACCTATCACCTGGCCGTGGTGGTCGACGACCATCTCATGCGCATCACCCATGCCTTCCGGGGCGAGGAGTGGTTACCTTCCGCACCGGTGCATGTGTACCTCTGGGAACACCTCTTTGGAATTGACCAGATGCCGCAGTGGGCCCATTTTCCCCTGATCCTCGGTCCGAGCGGCAAACTCAGCAAACGCGATGGTGCCAACTATGGGTTTCCGGTATTCGCCATGAACTGGACCGATCCCGGAAGCGGAGAGACCACGGCCGGATTCCGGGAAAACGGGTTTTTGCCGGAGGCCTTTATCAACTTGCTGGCCCTGCTGGGATGGAATGACGGGACCGAGCAGGAGCTGTTCACGCTGGAGGAACTGGTTGAACGGTTCAGTATGGAGCGGGTGCACAGTGCGGGAGCCCAGTTCGATTTTGAAAAAGCCAAGTGGTTCAACCACGAATGGATCCGCCGGTCATCAGCGAAGCGGCTCGCACCCGAGGTACAATGCCAACTTCAGGTCAGCGGTCTGCCGGTACCTTCCGGGCCCTTCCTTGAAAGGGTGATTGATTTGGTGAAAGAGCGCTGCACGCTGTTGCCTGATTTCGTACAGCAGGCCGGTTATTTCTTTGTGGCGCCCGATGTATTGGATACAGAGGCCGTACGTCCCAAATGGAACGACGAAAAAAATCGCTTCTTCACCGAGCTGATACGCAACTACACCCTGCATCCCGACTGGCAACCCGAGCGGCTGGAATCAAATTTTAAGGAGATCGCTGCGGCCCATGACCTCAAGCCCGGGGAGCTGATGCTACCTTTCCGCATCATGCTGGTCGGTGGTAAATACGGTCCGGGTGTATTCGAGATCGCCACCCTTTTGGGCAAGGAGGAAACAGTACGCCGGATCCAAAAAGGCCTGGTTGACTTTTCCGACTGAGTGACCCTTCCCCGATCATCCCACTTTTTCGATCAGTGCCATCAGGGATTCGAACCGTGACCGGCCCAGGGATTCGATCCGATCGCGGTCAGGCCGCTCCAGCTCGAAAAGGCCGCTGGTATTGGATACCGCCTGTGCCGCGGTGCGAATGCCTGGGATCACGGTCGATACTTCCGGATAGGAAAGGATGTAGCTGAGCGCCAGTTCTGTCTTGCTGCAACCGTATTTTTCACAGAGTTCCCATACCGGGGCCGTGGCCTCCTGTACCGCAGCGATCACCGTTGGCGTTAGCCGGTTCTTGCGGTGATCATTGGAAGCGAAAGCCACCGGCACATCGAACTTACCGGTGAGCAGCCCGAATTGCAACGGCATCCGGGCGATGATGCCGCAACCGGTTGCGGCGGCCCGCTCCAGCAGGGGCAGACTCCGCTGGTTGATCAGGTTCAATACCAATTGAAATCCGTTACCCAATCCCTGCTCCAATAACAGAGAAGCTTCAGGTTGCGGATGGAACGTGTTCAGGGAAAGTCCCCAATAACGCAGCTTTCCTTGCTGCTGCAAACGCTGCATCGCCTGAATGCAATCACCGATTTGCAGGTGCGTCATCCGGGCGGTATGCAGCTGATAAAAGTCGATCGCCTCCCGTTTCAGCCGCTGCAGGGAGGCCTCGCAGGCCTGCAGGATATGATCGGATGAATAATCAACGGTGAACTGGCCGTTCCTGGATACATTTCCCACTTTGGTGGCGATCACGATATCGGAGCGGCCACCGAGGACCTTGCCCAGAAGTTCCTCGGAGTGACCCAGCCCGTAGATATCGGCGGTGTCGAAAAAATTGATACCCCGGTCCAGTGAAGCGTGGATCGCGGCGATGGAAGCAGCATCATCGGCATCACCCCAGCCGATCGCGGTTGTACCGATCATGGCCCCGCCACCGATGGCCCAGGCACCGAAACCGATCTCACTCACCTGCAGGTCGGTAGATCCGAAAGAACGTAAGCGCATACCGCAAAGTACAAGGCTAGACGTAAACAACCTACTTTTGCAGTACAATAATTCAGTATGAGCAGACCCATCCGAGTACTGGTCGCCAAAGTGGGGCTCGACGGACATGATCGCGGGGCGAAAGTGATCGCCACGGCCCTGCGCGATGCGGGGATGGAGGTGATCTACACGGGTCTGCGGCAGACTCCGGAGATGGTGGTGAATGCCGCCCTGCAGGAGGATGTGGACGCGATCGGGATCAGTATACTCAGCGGAGCCCACATGACCGTATTCCCCAAAGTGATCGGCCTGATGAAGGAAAAGGGGCTGACCGATGTACTGCTCACCGGCGGCGGTATCATCCCCGATGAAGATATCGAATCGCTCGCGCTGCTGGGTGTAGGCAAGCTCTTTCATCCTGGCACACACACCCACGAGATCGCGGACTATATCCGCAACTGGGTCGCTGAACATCGCTCCTTTTAACCCACAACCCCTACCATGTACACGAGCCTCCTTACCCAACTGGAGAACGGGATCTTCACCATCACGATCAACCGGCCCGACAAGCTCAATGCCCTGAACCGGACCGTACTCACCGAACTGGATGCCGCGATCGCTGCAGCGCTCGCTAATGCGGAAGTCCGAGCGCTCATCCTAACGGGTGCAGGTCCCAAGGCCTTTGTAGCCGGTGCCGATATCGGTGAGTTCAGCGGACTGACCCCTGATGACGCCATGCAACTGGCAAACCGCGGGCAGGAGATCTTTTTCCGTATCGAGCAGGCGAACAAACCGATCGTAGCAGCGGTGAACGGTTTTGCGCTGGGCGGTGGGTGTGAACTGGCCATGAGCTGCCATTTCCGGGTGGCGTCCGACAATGCACGGTTCGGACAGCCGGAGGTGAACCTCGGACTGATCCCCGGCTATGGCGGCACGCAGCGGCTGGTACAACTGATCGGCAAAGGCAAGGCCTTGGAGTTGCTGATGGGCGGCGGCATGCTTTCGGCCGCAGAAGCAGAGGCCTGGGGTCTTGTCAATTACGTGACGAGCCCGGACGAACTGCTGGCCCGCACCCGCCAGGTGCTGGAAGGGATCATCACCAAGGCACCTCTGGCGGTCGCTGGATGTATCCGCGCGGCCAATGCTGTTTTCGATGAGCGGCAAAACGGCTATGCTGTGGAGATCGAAGCCTTTGGCGCTTGCTTCGCTACAGAAGACATGAAAGAAGGTGTTTCAGCCTTCCAGGAAAAAAGAAAGCCCTTATTCAAGGGACGCTGAGTTCGCATCATTTTTCGGCCAGCTCCTCCTCGATCAGATAAGCACTCACCCCGCTGATATTATCCACGCCTTTGGCATCGTCCAGATGCACCTTGAAGGAGGTGGCGGTCGTGGTCTTGAATGTCAGGATCCGCTTCCTTCCGACACTGGTTCCGGCGATCTCCCGCACCGGACGTTTCCCGTTGTAGAGTACGATACGGAATTTCCGGATGGTCTGTCCGAGGTGGATGGCCTCGCGCAGCACAATGCAGTTGAGTCGGGTAGGCTCATTGAACTCGACGATGAAATTTTCCAGATTGGCACTGTAGGCTCTGTTCATGCTATCGAGTGACCGCAGGGAGAGTTGCTCATCCCCGGTGGGGGCTTTGCGGGTAAATTGATAATACGTATTGGCATTCTTCAGCAGGTTGGTCGCAAAGGCCTTGTCACGCAGTTGCCGGAATCCCACTAAAGCGGCCGAATCGGCCGCACTGATCCGACCTTCCGTATTGGGCGGTACGTTCAGCAGGAGATTGGCCCCGCGGCCAACGGAACGGAGATAGATAC
>JBJOMF010000106.1:0-5889 GCA_046052505.1 Bacteroidota bacterium
TTCCGATCTCACCTTGGCGAATCCACTGAAGAATTCGAGGCCCGCCTCCGGGGTCTGTATGGCCATCAGCTCATCAAAACTGGCACCGGCACAAAACGTCTTTTCACCGGCGCTCTGCAGAATGACCACTAGAGTCTCCGCATCGTTTCCGGCAGCATGTATGGCTTGGGCCAATTGGTCCAGCAGCCGGCCGGGAAGGGAATTTCCCTGTGGATGGTAGAACTCGATCCGGGTCACCCCCTGGTGGAACTCGGAACGAACATATTCGGTATTCATAGCTATAGGTTGTAAGGTTGTGGAACCAATACGGCGCGGCATTGTTATGCTTTCAAATACCAAAACCGTATGATAAAGATAGTCACCCTCCTGCTGATTTTAGCTGACCTGGCCCCCGTACTCACGAATGCCCAACCCGTTGCAACGACCCCGAAAAAGAAGCCTCTTTGTAATCCGCTGGTCATGGGCCAGCCGGCCACCAAACGGCTTTCGCTGATATACGAGATGCAGCCATCCTATGCCATCGCGACCCGATTTGAAAGCGGCAGCCCGGCGACGCCTGCGCCCGTATCGGTCGATGCCGCTCAGAGCCTGCGGCTGACATACAGCAAGAACCTGGTGATGAAACCCAAACTCTACATGAGCTTCACCGCAGGGTACTGGCACAGCCGCTTTCAAGTGGCCAACCCCGGCAGCCAATCGTTCGCCAGACTGCTATCGCAGCGGATCTTCCACGCGTTCACGGCAAGCACCAACCTGTTCAAGCCCCTCAACAGCGAAAACTTCCTGTTGATCAACCTGTCGGTGGAGGCAACCGGAAACGGCGAAGCTCTGCGCAACCTGACAGGAGACAATTTCCTGGCCGGAGGCGCCTTGCTGTACGGCTGGAAAAAGGGCGTGCAACGCATGTGGGGGCTCGGGGTGTTCCGGGGCTACCGTCTCGGACGGGTGATCCATGTGCCGGCACTCCTTTACAACCGGTCCTTCAACAAGAAATGGGGCGTAGAGGCCCTGTTGCCGGCCCGGGCGCAGTTCCGCTACTCCGCATCCGCAAAATCGATGTGGCTGTTCGGCTACGACCTGGACGGAACACAGTTCGCACTTCAAAGCAAGGACCCCATTTACAATGCCCGTTTCTTACAACGGGGGGAGATCCGTCCGCGGATCGGATGGGAAAAACAGCTGAGCAAGTATTGGGCCTTCAGCACGGCAGCCGGACTGCGATTCAATGGGCGGTTCGATGTGAGCGAGGACTATGCAGGGCGTGACCGCATCGTGAATGCGAACCCCCGGCCGGCTCTTTTTGTGCAGGCGGGATTCCACCTGCTGAATTTTCCCAAGAAAAAGAAATCGTAAGCCCAGAAATGCAGTGTGCCTAGGAGGAACGGCGACGGACCATGGTAAGAATCGTGGCCACACCGGTGATCTCCCCGGTCTCATCGATCATTTCGACCAGCCACTTGACGATGCCCTTATCGATATCGTCGCCGCGGCGAAAGTCCTCGGGCTTTTCGACCACCCGTTTATCACTGGGAAGCTTTTCCTTACAGGTGAACCGGACGCGGATCTCCGATCCGGGGTAAACCGGCTTGGTGAAGCGAAGTTCATCGATGCCGTAGTTCAGCAGCACCGGATTGAGCGCATAGCTGTCCACAAAAAGTCCGGCCGCCAGGCTCATGATGAAATAACCATGGGCCACCTGGCGTTCGAACATGGTGCCGCTGAAATCCGTGTTGGCCAGATGCGCATAAAAGTGATCCCCGCTGAGATCGGCGAAACGATCGATGTCATCGGCGGTGATCAAACGGCCCGGGGTAACGAGCTGGTCGCCCACCTGCAGTTCTTCAAAATATTTCCGGAACGGATGTTTTCCGGGGTCTTTACCTGCGGCGTGGGTCTGGTACACCCCCGTAACCTCCGTGAGCATCGTTGGGGACCCCTGGATGGCCGTACGTTGCAGGTAGTGTTTGACACCCCTCATGCCGCCCATCTCCTCCCCGCCCCCGGCACGGCCGGGGCCTCCGTGCACCAACAGGGGAAGTGGTGAACCATGACCCGTATTTTCCTTCGAACAGGCTTCGTTCAATACGAGGATGCGTCCATGATGCGTAGCCGCACCAAGTACGTAGTACCGGGCTTCCCGCGGATCGGCCGTGACAATGGTCGTCACCAGACTCCCCTTCCCCAGTTTGCTCAATGCGATGGCATCATCCATGTTGTGATACGGCATCAGGGTGCTCACGGGGCCAAAGGCCTCGATCGTATGGGGCTCTTCTGATGCATGTGGCTTCTCATTCAATAACAACAAGGGAGACACGAAAGCGCCCCGGACGGGATCGGCATCGATAAGCTCCACACTGTCCAGGCTGCCGTAGATCAGCTGCGAACTCGCCAGCAGCTTGCGCACCTGAGTACGAACTTCCTCACGCTGAAATTGTCCGGCCAGCGAACCCATACGCACTTTTTCATTCAGCGGATTGCCGATCGATGTTTGTGAGAGAGCCGCAGCGAGCGACTTCCAAACATCTTCCATCTGGGATTCGGGAACGAAAATGCGACGGATACCGGTACAGCGCTGCCCGGCCTTCAGGGTCATTTCCTTTCGGACCTCCTTGATGAACAGGTCCCACTCGGGATCACCGGGGCTGACCGACGATCCCAGTACGATGCAATTGAGACTGTCCGCTTCCATATTAAAGGGAACATTGTTCTCCAGGATGGCGGGTGTACGTTTCAGCAGCTGCCCGGTTGCGGCACTGCCCGTAAAGGTCACGACATCCTGCGACCCAACCCGATCGAGCAGGTCGCCGGCACTGCCACAAAGCAGCTGCAGGGCTCCATCCGGCAAGATCCCGGACGCCAGGATCTCACGGACCACCGCCTCGGTGAGATAGGAAGTGACCGTTGCCGGCTTAACGATGGCCGGCATCCCGGCCAGCAGATTGACGGCGATCTTTTCCAGCATGCCCCACACCGGGAAATTGAATGCGTTGATATGGATCGCCACCCCTTCCTTAGGGGTCAGGATATGGGTACCCATGAAGGTATGGTTACGGCTCAGGTCATGACTCTCTCCATCGATACACACGACATCATCGGGGAATTTGCGGCGAAGCGAAGCATTGGCGAACAGGTTGCCGATGCCTCCTTCAATATCCACCCAGCTGTCGGCCCGGGTGGCACCGGAACGATAGCTGAGCGTATAGAAAGCGGGTAGGTGCTTGCGCAGGTGAAGCGCCAGTGCCTTGAGCATGTTGCCCCGCTGGTGGAACGTCATCTTCCGCAAGGCGGGATTGCCGACCGTTCGCGCATGGTTGAGCATGGCTGCAAAATCGATCCCGCGGGTCGTGGCCTGAGCGATCGGCTCCGACGTGACGGCATCATACAACAGCTGCCCCTCGCCCTCGCCGTTCACCCACTGACCGCATACGTAATTTCCCAGCTTTTTCATATAACCCTGTTTGAGCCACGAATTTACCCGAAAAGGCCGGATGCCGGAACGGACCTCGCAGGCTACCTTTGCAGTTATAACGAAACAGAAAAAACGCTACCCATGCGAAGCTATACTTACATACCGCTGTGGTCAGTACTGGTCGCTGTGCTTTCGCTGACCGCCTGTAAAAATCCGGATCAACATACCGGTCACGGAACGGAAGTCAGCCGGCAAGCGGAGGCCGACAGCCTGATGGCGGACGTGATGGATGGACACGATGCCGGCATGGCGAAATACGGGAAACTCAAGGCCATGGAACAAAAGGTACGTGCTGCCGCCGACTCGCTGGCAACGCTGCCCCTCTCCGATCGGCAACGTACGGCATCCCGCAAATCGGAACTCGATGCGGTTGCAGGCCAGCTCCGTTCGGCCATTGAGGCGATGGACCGGTGGATGGAAACGTTCCAGATGGATTCCGCTATGAATGACCTCGAGAAAAGGGTGCGCTACCTCACAGCGGAAAAGCATCAGGTGAACCGGGTGAAAGAAGATATCCTCAACAGTCTTGCCCGGGCGGACTCCCTCTTGAAGGCGGGCTACTGACCCGACGCCCCGATGGCTTCGGAAAGCCGACCGAAGATGGCATCGATCGCCCCCTCGCCAGGGATAGGCCGGAACTTACCGGCCTGTCGGTAATGTTCGGCAACGGGACTGGTTTCCTGATGGTACACGTGAAGACGCTGGCGGATCACTCCCTCATCGGTATCATCACTTCGCCCGGAGGTCTTTCCGCGATTGAGAAGCCGCTGAATGAGTTCATCCTCCTGAACTTCCAGTGCCAGTACCAGGGAGATCGAAGTTTGCCGCCCTTCCAGCAGCCGGTCGAGGGCATGGGCCTGCGCAACGGTACGGGGAAATCCGTCGAACAGAAATCCGCGGACCCCGGGATGCTGATCGAAATAGGAGCCAACCATCCCTATGACCACTGCATCCGGTACTAATTTCCCCTGATCGATATAAAGCTTGGCCTCCATGCCCAGCGGGGTCTTCCCCGCGATCTCGGCACGCAGGAGGTTACCGGTCGAGAGGTGCACCAACCCGTAGGTCTCCACCAATTTATCGGACTGTGTTCCCTTGCCGCTTCCCGGAGGTCCAAAAAGGATGAGATTGAACATAGACTGCGTTATGGGGTGTTGACAAATATAATGTACCGAGCCCGAATTTCCCCCCGGTGAACCGGACCGCTGTACCTTTGTTATCCCTACATGAGACGCTCCGGTTACCGCCCCTTCCTGCTGCTGGTCCTCAGCGGCCTGTTGCAGCAGTGCACGTTCTCCCAGTCATCGACCCCTCCGCCCACCAAAAAAATCAATATGGATCAGGAAAAGAAAAATCCGGTCTATTCCCGTACGGATACCGCCACGGTCACACTCGCCGAAGCCGAATGGAAGAAGATCCTGCCGGCCGAGGTATATTACATTGCCCGCCAGAAAGGCACGGAGCGTCCTTGGAGCAGCCGATTTGAGGCCTTCCATGAAAAGGGTACGTATTATTGTGCGGCCTGCGGGAATCCCTTGTTCCGAAGCGATACGAAATTCGACAGTGGTTGCGGATGGCCAAGCTTCTATGAGCCGATCCAAAAAGGGAGCATCCTCTATATACCTGACCACTCCCACGGTATGAACCGGACCGAGACACAGTGCGGCCGTTGCCGGGCGCATTTGGGCCATGTTTTTGACGACGGGCCCCCTCCTACCGGATTGCGCTATTGCATCAATGGCGTGGTACTTGATTTCGAACAGGCGCAGGAGGCGGAAAAAAAATACCTGGATAAGAACGGGCACTGATCTGGCGAACAACGGTCCCTATTTCAGCCGGATACGTACCTTGCACGGTAGACCGCTCCCCGTTGGGCGCGATCGGCTCCGTAGCAACAAGGGCTCCTGCCACCTTAGCTCAGCTGGCCAGAGCGGTTGTTTCGTAAACAACAGGTCGGGGGTTCGATTCCCCCAGGTGGCTCCAAAATCAACCGCATGAAACGAACTGCCGGTGCCTGGATAGGTCTTACCGGAGGCCTGATAGGCCTGATTATCGCCTTGGGCGCCATTCTGCTGACACCGGGTGTTAGTTTGTATGCGATACTGGGACCATTACTGATCGTGGGGGGCGTTGTTTTCCTTGTATACCGGCTTTACTTGGGACCTCTGCTCAACCAACGGCGGCTGCAGCGCGAGGGCGAAGCCGGTATGGCCCGAATCCTTGAAGTGAAGGATACGGGGATCACCATCAACAACCAACCGCAGGTAAAACTGATCCTCGAGGTGAGAACCCGGTTGGGAATGACCTATACGACCGAATGCCGGGTGTCGGTTTCGCGTATACATCCGAATCAGTTCCTGCCCGGCATGGAGGTGGCGGTCCGCATCGATCCGAAAAACGAGAAGAACGTGGTGATCGAC
>JBJOMF010000107.1:0-8113 GCA_046052505.1 Bacteroidota bacterium
GTTGCCTGGTCAGATCGCAGACCCGGTCATGATACTGATCGATGCCTGCACGCCGAAACCGATCCCTGAGGTTCTGTAGGATCGAAGGCCTGCGATCGGTGACCGTCAGTTCCACCGAGGAAAGGGTATCAAAGGCCAATATAGATTTCCCACCACTGCCGGCACAGCAATCCCATAGACGCAATGGCCGGTCTGCCGGGGGTGTGAGCATCCGGAAAAATGATGCGATCCGCTGTGAGCTGAGGTCCTGGACCACCGCTTCCGTGTCGATCCGTACGATCCGATCGACTTGAGTACCGTTGTCCAATGCAAGGGCCATATCCCCGATTCGCCGGAACGGGATACCCCCTGCGACCAGCCTGGACAATACGGTTTCCTCCTTACCCGGCCGTACGCGAAGGAACAGGTCCGGCTGGATCAGAAGGGACCGTCCCAGCGCATCCGGATCGATCCCGGTGCTGCAGTCGGCAGCGAACGGAAACAGCCCGGGCCATGGTCGTCCGGGATACACGAAAGCGAACTTGGAACGAATATCCTGCCCTGCCAAAGGCACCCAGTCAGGACGCAATTCGGTCAAAAAGGGGTCCGCTGTGGAAAGACAGAAGAAATGGGCCGTAACAAGTCGGTCCGTGATCGGTCCTTCCTGCAGAATAGGAAAACTCCGGAAATAGCTATAACAGAGTGATGCGATCCGCTTGCGATCGCGCGACCCATACTTTGCATGAGCGGAAAAGAACCGCTTCAGCACTGTGCCGAAAGGCTCCTCGCCGGAATAGGACGTAACCAGCTGGGCAGCAGTGTTCAGATGGGAATGCGCATGACCCACGGCCGCAGGAGCCTTTATTGATAGAAAAATTTAGTACGGGTCGTATCCCCGCCCGGAGTCGGAATTCCATACGAAGAATCCGGCTTATTGATCGCATTGTACCGGTATGTATAGTCCGTTACGACGTCTGCACCAGGACCGGTAAAGGTACGTGTACGGGAACGTGTGGGATTGTTGGCATTATATAAATCGACCTGATTGAGCAATACCGCCTCCTTGGTGAGTATCAGAGGATTCACCTTTGTGTCGTACGTATAGGACTGTGAGGCCGTCGGGGTTAGGGGGTCTCCGGGATTGGCAGTGGTTTCACGCAACACGGAATCGATATTGGCCCCGGAGGAGGAATAATAGTAGGTGTTCCGCAGCGCCAGGATCGGAGGCAGGGGGATCGGAAGACCGGATACCTGCAGGTAATGCTCATCCTTTGAGATTCGGCCGGCCGCATCATAGCTGTAAAGCGTACTGTCCTTCACGTTGAAACCCGGAATATTCAGATTGAATACGGAAGAGGTATACCGGGTAGTGGCGGTGTTGTAATTATATCGGATGACTAAACTGTCGATCCCTGCCATCAGCAGTGCGGCTGCCTTTTGGGTGGTCGATAGGATGATCCCGGCTGCATCCCGGGTGATGGTCAATTCATTGCTCAGGTCCTGCCCGCCGGACATCCCGGCCGTTTTGATGCGGACCAGACGGCCGTTCGCATCATAGGAATAATCCGTCTGCGACGTATCCGTACCGGTCTGGGAGCGGGTACGATACAGGCGGTCGGGGGTGGCTCCGGCGTTTGTACCCCAATCGATTTCCTTCTGGCATGCGGCCAGCAGCAGGAGTCCGAAAGCGGCGGCTATGAGGATCTTATTCATGAATCGAGTTAAATTTCCAATAAGGTTCGCACTGGATCCCTTCCCAGCAGCAATTGGTCCGGATGCTCCAACAGCTCTTTCACCCGCACGAGAAAACCTACGGATTCCCTGCCATCGATGATCCGGTGGTCATAACTAAGTGCAAGATACATCATTGGCCGTATCACGACCTGACCATTCACGGCCATGGGTCGTTCCTGGATCTTATGCATCCCGAGGATGGCGCTTTGTGGAATGTTGAGGATAGGTGTACTCATCAGAGAGCCGAACACTCCACCGTTCGTAATGGTAAATGTACCTCCGGTCAGTTCCTCCGCGGTCAGTTTACTGTCGCGGGCGCGGGCTGCCAGTTCTGCGACCCGTTTTTCGATATCGGCCATACCAAGACTCTCAACATTCCGGATAACCGGAACGGTCAGACCGCGGGGGGTACTGACAGCAATGCTGATATCGGCATAGTCGTGGTAAACGATCGTGTCCCCGTCGATGAACGCATTGACAGTGGGCCATTCGGAAAGCGCGATGGCACAGGCCTTCGCAAAAAAGCTCATGAACCCCAGCCCTACCCCATGCGCCTCCTTGAATGCACCCTTGAACTGGCTTCGGATGGCCATCACTGCTCCCATGTCCGCCTCGTTGAAGGTCGTAAGCATGGCCGTCGTGTTTTTGGCATCGACCAGGCGGCGTGAGATTGTTTTACGCAGGTTGCTCATCTTCTCGACACGGGTCTGCCTGCTTTGAAGCGGGGTGCTGCCAAAGGGCTTGCGACCCGGCAGGGCGAGTGCAGCGAGTACATCCTCTTTCAGGATCTTTCCCGAGGGACCGGATGGTCTGACACGCTGCGGGTCCAGTTTATTCTCGGCGATCATGGCCGATGCCACCGGAGTGGCCTTGATATCATTGGATACGGCAGTAACCGGTACCTGTATCATTTCGGGGATAACCGTTGCTTTTTCCGGGGCTGGGGCAGCTGCCGGACGGGATGCGGTCTCATCGATACTCCCCAATTGATCACCGATCTTGAGGGGGTCCCCTTCCTGAAAGGGACCACGTCGGAAGCATCCGGCCTCCACGGCATTCACCTCAAAGGTGGCCTTTTCACTTTCCAGTTCAGCAATCACTTCATCACGCTCCACGTAAGCACCGTCCTGCTTCGTCCACTTCAAAAGAGTGACTTCGCTGATGGATTCGCCGACGGCCGGTACAAGGATTGGTATCATATTTCCTGTTTCGGTTCTTAAATACTGAATGCCGTATCAAGCAGTTCGTTCTGTTCCTGAACATGTACTTTATGGTAGCCCGTTGCAGTGGAAGCGGAAGCCTGACGGCTGATGACCCCGAGCGGAAAGCGGTCGAGATAGGTCCGGATAAAAGCCGCCGCACCCATGTTCAGCGGCTCCTCCTGTACCCAGAACCAGGTGGCTCGCCCGTATTTCCGGTGTACCGATTCCAGCTGCTGCACGGGCAGGGGATACAATTGCTCCAGCCGCACGATGGCCACTTCCTCCCGTCTCTCCTTTTGCTTGCGTTCGTTCAGGTCAAAATACATTTTACCGCTGCAGAGCAGTACCTTCTTCACCCGTGCCGGATCGGCACTGGGATCATCGATGACCTCCCGAAAGCCTCCGGATGTGAATGCATCGAGAACGGAATAGCTTTCCGTATGCCGCAGATTCGCCTTCGGAGAGAAATTGACGAGCGGCTTGCGGAAGGGCCAGGCCAGTTGACGTCGAAGGGCATGGAAGAAATTAGCGCCGGTGGTGATATTGGTTACCACCATATTCCATTCGGCGCACAATTGAAGGAATCGTTCGATGCGGGCACTGCTGTGCTCAGGTCCCTGCCCCTCATAGCCATGCGGAAGCAGCAGGGTCACGCCGTTCATGCGGTTCCATTTTTGTTCACCGGCTGCGATGAACTGGTCGATCATCGTTTGAGCCCCGTTGGCAAAGTCACCGAACTGGGCCTCCCAGAGCACGAGCGCATTGGGGTTTGCCATGGCGTAGCCGTACTCAAAGCCCAGGACCCCATACTCACTGAGGAGGGAATTGTAAATACGGAATTTACCGGTCGCCCCGGGGATGTGGCTGAGGCGGTTGTAGGGCTTGTCGGTCTGCTCGTCACGGAGGATAGCATGCCGGTGGGAAAAAGTGCCCCGTCGTACATCCTGTCCACTCATCCGAACATCCTTACCCTCCAGCAGCAGGCTGCCGTAGGCCAGGAGTTCAGCGGTTGCCCAATCGACCTTGCGCTCCGTTTCAAAGAGCCGCACCTTATCCCGCAGGATTTTTTCCACCTTCCGGAGGGGGCGAAAGTCTTCCGGCCATCGCATCAGAGAGGTGAACAGTGTGTTAAAAACCTCCTCGCTGATAGCGGTGGGGGGTGATTGCACAAAGTCCTGACCTGTAGCCCTGCGAAGTTTTTTCCAGGCGAGTTCCGGTGGCTGGTAGTGGTAGGGAAGCGGATGCTGGCGCACCTCATCCAGACGTTCCTGCAGGTCGCTCCAAAATTTCTTTTCCATCTCCCTGGCCAGGTCCCGGGCGTCCGGATCGCCTTTCGCCAACAGGTACTGTACGTATACTTCGCGGGGATTGGGGTGTTTATCGATCAACGCATACAGGTGGGGCTGGGTGAATTTGGGATCGTCCCCTTCATTGTGACCATGACGTCGGTAACAAACCATATCGATGAAAACATCCGAATGAAATTCCTGACGGTAGCGGGTGGCGATCTCCACGCATCGGACCACGGCCTCGGGGTCGTCGCCGTTGACATGGAAGACAGGGGCCTGTATGGCTGCAGCGAGGGACGTGCAATAATCGGAACTGCGGGCATCATCGAAATCGGTGGTGAACCCGATCTGGTTGTTGATCACGAAGTGGACCGTACCTCCGGTATAGTAACCCTTGAGATAGCTCATCTGCAACACTTCGTACACAACGCCCTGGCCGGCCACGGATGAGTCGCCGTGGATAAGAACGGGGAGGATGCGTCCGAAATCGCTCTGGTACATGATATCGGCCTTGGCACGGGAAAAGCCAACGACTACGGGGTCTACCGCCTCCAGGTGGGAGGGGTTGGGCATGAGCTTTAGGCTGATCGTGTTACCGGATGGGGTCTGCACTTCACTGCCGTAACCCATATGATATTTCACATCACCGCTACCCATCGTCTGGTCCATCTTTGCCGTACCCTCGAATTCACTGAAGATCTGCTGATACGTCTTTCCCATCACATTGGCCAGCACATTGAGTCGGCCGCGGTGAGCCATACCGATCACCACTTCGCTGACACCATTGGCTGCAGCCGTGTCGATGATCGTATCCAATGCTGGGATCGTGGTCTCCCCCCCTTCCAGTGAGAATCGTTTTTGGCCGATAAACTTCGTGTGGAGGAACTTTTCAAAGATGACCCCCTGATTGAGCTTTTCCAGGATACGTCGACGACGGTCGAGGGGAAGCGGTTCCTGCAGGGTCGACTCGATCGCCCGGGTCAACCAATCCACTTTCCTGGGGTCACTGATATATTTGAATTCGATGCCCGTGCCGGATGCATAAACCTGTTCCAGACGGTCGAGGATATCGCGCAAACGGGCCGTTCCCATACCGATCAAAGAACCAACCTGTACGTGCTGGTCCATATCCGATTCACTCAATCCAAAGAAGGCCGGATCGATGTGCGCCCCCCGGTCCTTTCGTGGCCGGATGGGATTGGTGCGGGCCAAGAGGTGACCCTTGTTCCGGTAGCCTAAGATGAGCCGGTACACGTTCAGCTCCCTCATCCAATCGGACGAACCGGTCGACCCAGCCCCTGATTCAGGTGTTACCCCGGTCGGCTTTTCATTGACGAATGCATGTTTACAAGCGAAATCGAAGCCTTCGAAAAATTTCCTGAGGTCGGGATCGATCGTTTCAGGGTCGGTCAGGAAGGTCCTATAAAGACTTTCCATGTAGGCCGGGGAGGAATGCGTGATATAGGAGAAATCTTTCATGAACGGATCGTAGTTCGGGCCGCGAGTGGCCGGGCGAGCGCAAATATCGGTCAAAATCGGAAACGGGGGTTCATTTTGAAGGCATTATAAGGGTTTCCGGGCCGAAAAGCGGCTGCCAGTCCGACCAGGCCCATGGCCGGGACGCCCGCTGTCGGAACTGCCTGTATATTTGGTGGTTCGGAGGGCCATCCTTACCTTTGCCGTCCCAAATTCACTTAGAAATGGCCAATCACAAAGCAACGAAAAAAGACGCCCGTCAGGCTGCGAAACGCCGGGACCGGAATCGCTACTACGGAAAAACAACCCGCAATGCCATCCGTGACCTGAAAGCCGCAAAGGGCCCTGAAATGAGCGAACAATTCCCTGCCGTAGCATCGATGATCGATAAACTGGCCAAGCGGGGTGTGATTCACAAGAACAAGGCAGCCAACCTCAAGAGCAAGCTGGCACGCAAAGCAGCTACTGCGAAATAAACAGATCGCCGAGCCTGATCCAATTGGTGCATTCCATCCCGGGATGCATTTTTTTTGCCCGCACAAACGCACGGTAAACGAGGCGGAGACCCATTCATTGTAAGACGGGGAAAAAAGGGTATTTTAGGATAGCAACAGATAATTCGAAATGCCGATACGGAACCTGAAGCCGAAAAGATCCCCTGTGCAGCAGAAGGCTGACATCCTGGAGCGGATCGGATATACGAGACCAGCGCCGTTACACACCAAAGCGCTTGAAAGACGCTTCAATGAGCACATGCACCCTTCTGAACCGTTTAGCTTTTACGTGGGCGAACATGTTCGATATATTTATGAATTCCGGACCGATCGTATCATCCGAATCGGTGATGGCATCCGTCGTATCCTGGGGATCGGACCGGAAGAGGTCATCGCGATGGGGAACAAGCGTTTCTTCACCGAATTCCTTAGTGTGGAACACGCGAATAGCCTGCTAAAATTCAGCACGATCTTCTACGAAGCCCTGCTGGCTGGGCGAGACAAAGACATGATGACCCTACTGGAGGTAAATATGCAGCCGCGGACAGGCGAACACAAACGCATCCTGTTCCAGGTCAAGACGCTCTGCTACGACAAGAGTGGCAGACCCGCCTATACGGGAGGCATCATTACGGATATCACCCCCCTGAAAAAAGATGGTTCACCACAGCTCATCCTGATGGAGAATGGCCGGTTCAAAAGCATTCACAGAGGAGCTTCCGAGGAACTGCTCAACCCCTTCTCCCTGCCTCACTTAAGCAAACGAGAGATCGACGTTCTCACTTTTCGCGCCAGGGGACTGCAGACAAAGGAGATCGCGGAAAAACTGGGCCTGCAGCGTTCCACTGTTTTCAGCTACCTGCGAAATATCCGGGGACGTACCCAAATGGATACCCTGCAACTGATCCGGATCCTAACGGAAAAAGGGGTGATTTCCTGACCGGATCCGGAAGCCACATACGGCGGGGTATGTGTATTTTCGGTTTATGATTAATCGGATATCCCTCTGTATACTGCTGCTGGTAGCCCGGGCTACCGTCATGCAGGCCCAAGTACCCCCTCTTGTCGTCGAAACCTCCCGTTTCACCCAATCACCTGCCTATCCCGACATCATCCGATGGTGGAAGGCACTGGACCGGTATTCGCCTCAGGTGAGCGTTCAGACCATGGGTCCTACCGATTCCGGGTATCCGCTTCACTTGGTGTGGCTCACCGCTGACGGAGACTGCAACATTCGATCATTGAAACAGAAAGACCGCCGGATCATTTTGATCAACAATGGCATCCATCCCGGAGAGCCCGATGGCATCGATGCCAGCATGTTGCTGGCCCGAGATGTCGTTCTGAGACGAATCCAACTGCCAAAAAACATTGCACTGGCGATCATTCCGGTTTACAATATCGGCGGCTGCCTGAACCGAAGTACCCACTATCGGGTCGACCAGAACGGACCGGAAGCCTTTGGCTCGCGGGGAAATGCCCAGAATCTCGACCTCAACCGGGATATGGTGAAATGTGATTCAAAAAATGCCCAATCCCTGACAGAGATCTTCCATCTTCTGGACCCGGATGTGTTCGTGGACAACCACGTAAGCAATGGGGCCGACTACCAGCACATCATGACCTTGCTGACCACGCAGCACACCAAATTAGGCGGCCTCATGGGGAGGTACCTTCATGAGGAATTTGAGCCGGCGCTTTATACAGAGATGAAGCAAAAGGGGTATGATCTGATCCCTTATGTCAACGTGTGGGGCGATACGCCTGAAAAGGGATGGTCGGACTACTGGGACAGCCCTCGATACGTCAGCGGATTTGCAGCGCTCTGGCATATATTCTCTTTCGTTCCAGAGACCCATATGCTGAAATCCTATGAGCAGCGGGTACGTGCCACGCAGGCCCTGTTGGCCTGCTTTGTGGATTTCACATCGCGAAACAG
>JBJOMF010000108.1:0-8324 GCA_046052505.1 Bacteroidota bacterium
TTCGGGCACTCGACGTGCTGCATGCTGCCGACCTTATTCTTGCCGAAGACACCCGCACGTCCGGGGTCCTGCTCAAACATCACGGGGTCGATCGACCGCTATCACCCTACCATCAGCACAACGAGCACCAGGTGGTACCCCGGCTCCTCCAGCAGTTGCAGGAGGGCAAGACCCTGGCCCTGATCACCGATGCCGGCACACCGGGCATCTCCGATCCGGCCTTTCTGCTGGTGAGGGCCTGCATCCGGGCCGGTATCCGGGTGGAGTGCCTTCCCGGTGCCACCGCATTCGTTCCGGCCCTGGTGGGCAGCGGATTGCCGGCGCATCGATTTTCCTTTGAGGGATTCCTTCCCCTCAAAAAAGGGCGGCAGACCCTTTTGAAACAACTGGCCGCCGATGAACGGACGCTGATCTTCTATGAATCCCCGGTGCGGCTGCTGCGTACCTTGCAGGACCTGATCACACATTTCGGAGAGGACCGCCCCTGCAGCATCGCCCGGGAACTGACCAAACATTTCGAGGAATATATTCGCGGCAGCCTTGCGGAAGCACTCCGACACTATAGCGAGCACCCGCCAAAAGGGGAGATCGTGATCGTGGTACAGGGCGTCTCCTGATCGCGCACCCCCTTTTAACGCTTTTGCAGGAGAGTTCCTGTTCGATTTAGTTTTTTCCTTCAGACGCAATCCCGAATTTTACCAGCATAAATCATCCTGCATGAGGCCATCCTTTCTTTTCATTCTGTTGTCACTCTTTCTGGTACCATCAGCGTCTGCTCAGCCCGACCGCTGGCAGCAACGGGTGAAGTATACCATGCAAATTGACATGAACGTGCAGACCAACCAGTTCACCGGGAAGCAAAAACTGGAGTACTGGAACCAGTCTCCCGACACCCTGCACCGCGTGTTCTATCATCTTTACTTCAATGCGTTCCAGCCGGGCAGTATGATGGATGTACGCAGCAGGCGGCAGGGGTCCGTCAACGGTGCCGGCGGCCGGCCCGATTGGGACCAGCGGGTGAAGGACCGGATCCAGAACCTCAAGCCGGATGAGATCGGCTACCAGCGGGTCCTCACACTGAAATTGAACGGTAGGCCGCAGTCCTTCACCGAGCGGGAGACCATCCTGGAGGTGACGCTCGACAAGCCGATACCACCCCGTTCCAAAGTTGTCTTCGATATGGACTTCGAGGCGCAGGTGCCCCTGCAGATCCGGCGAAGCGGGCGCGACAACCCCACCTCCAAGGTTCGCTATTCCATGAGCCAGTGGTATCCCAAGATCTGTGAATACGACCCGGAAGGCTGGCACCCGAACCCCTATGTCGGCCGCGAGTTCTATGGGGTATGGGGAGATTTCGACGTCAGCATCACGATCGACCGTTCCTATATCCTTGGAGGTACAGGCTACCTGCAAAATCCCAACCAGATCGGATACGGTTATGAGGATCCCGGAGCCGCAGTACGGCGCCCCGATGGCTCGCGCCTCACCTGGCGCTTCCTAGCCCCGAACGTGCACGACTTTATGTGGGCTGCCGATCCGGACTTCATACATAAAACCCGCCGCGTACGGGATTCCCTTACGTTCCACTTGTTGTACAAGCCTACCAATACGCCGGCCCGGGAATGGGAACAGGTACTCGCAGATGCCGAGCGGGCCCTCCCTTTCATCGAAAAGACCTTTGGGGCGTATCCCTACCGGCAGTTCTCGTTCATTCATGGCGGTGACGGCGGGATGGAATATCCCATGGCCACTCTGTGCATCGGGCCCGGTGCCTGGCTCCACGAGTGGCTGCACAACTGGTACTATGGAATGCTCGGCACCAATGAATCGCTCTACCCCTGGATGGACGAAGGCTTCACTACCTATGCCGAGGACCGTGTTTCCGCTTTTCTGGAGAACGCCACCGGATTCCCCTACGAGGGAACGTACCGTGGCTACCTCTCGCTCGTCAAGAGCGGAAAGGAGGAACCCCTGTCCACCCATGCGGACCATTACAATTATAATTCTGCCTACGGACTTTCGGTCTACTCCAAGGGCGGTGTCTTCATGGAACAGCTCGGCTACATCACCGGTGCACCGGTACGCGACCGGATCCTGCTGGACTATTACCGCCAATGGCGGTTCAAACATCCGAACGTGAACGATTTCATCCGGGTGGCGGAAAAGGCCAGTGGCATGAAGCTCGACTGGTACAAGCAGTATTGGGTCAATTCGGTCAAGACGATCGATTACAGCATCGACAGTCTCTGGGAGGAGGGAGGACGCACCCGGATCCGCCTGCAGCGCATCGGTCTGCTGCCCATGCCGATCGACCTGCAGCTCACCTTCCGTGACGGAAGCAAGGAGCTGCACTATGTACCCCTCGACCTGATGTACGGATCCAAACCGGTGGAAGACACCCTTATCATACGCAAGGAGTATGCTCCCTGGAAATGGACACATCCGTATTATGTAGTCGAGACCAGCCGGCGCCTCTCCGACTTCTCCCTGGTGGAGATCGATCCGTCGTTGCGCCTGGCGGATGTGGAACGAAAGAATAACAAGCTGGAACTGAAGTGGTGACGGGCATAGCGTCCCCAGCCCCTCAACGGCAATAAAATTTGTTCACCGCAGCTACGCGGTTGGTCACCTCCAATTTGTCGTAGATGTTATAGGCATGCTTGCGTACCGTTTCCGTGCTGAGGAACAGGGTCGCTGCCACCTCTTTATACATCAGGCCCTCTGCGAGTAATGTGAGGATCTCCTGTTCCCGGCGGGTCAGCAGGCGGATGGAATCCGACCGTTTCCGGTGCGGATCTAAAAAGGCCTCCAGCAACCGGGCTGTGGCCTCACTGCTCAGACAGACCCCGCCGCGGTGCATCTCGGCGATGGCGTTCAGTACCTGCGGAGGATCCGTTCGGATATCTATGAAGCCCCGTGCCCCGGCCTGAAGAATCGCGAGCGGTTCCTCCGGTTCCCCCCGGGCGCTGACCAGGAACCGGGTGCCGGAAAGTTGTTCGTGAAAGGAACGAAGCAGCTCGATGCCCTGGCGGGGTCCGCCCAGGTCCAACCCCAGCAATACCACATCCGGATGCCATTGCGAAAGAAACGCCCGCAGTTCCTCGGCCGATCGCATCGTACCGATACAAATGAATTCCCGGGTCAGTAACAGGTGATCTTCCATTGCCTGCCGGAAGAACGGGTCGGGGTCTGCCAGGCAGACCGATATCGCTTTCACGGGCCGAATATCAATTGCAGCTACTCCGGATAAAAAGGATTTTTCCGTCAGCGAGGGATGAAGAGCACAAATTTTTCCCGGAAAAAATCCTCCTTGAAGATCTCAACGATCTCAAGCATGCGCGGACGGGTGCCGCTTTCCCGGATCTCTTCGGTGAGGTCACCGCCCTTCAGGCAGATCAGTCCGCCGGTCCCCGGGCGGAGGAGAGGCCGGCTCCATTGCCAGAGCTCTTTCAGCGGCGCAACGGCACGGGAGACCGCATAATCGAATTTCCGGCCGCGGATCTCCTGGGCCCTGCCCTGTTGAACGGTTACATTGGTCAGACCAATCGCTTCAACAACTGCTGAGACCACTTTCAATTTTTTTGCGATACTGTCCACTAAATGGAACCGGACCTCGGGGAAGAAAATGGCAAGCGGTATTCCGGGAAATCCGCCGCCGGTCCCTATATCGATGACCGTAGCACCAGACGGCAATTCAAATGAGGCCGCGATGCTCAGCGAATGCAGGATATGGCGTTCGTATAGTTGATCGATGTCTTTTCGGGAGATGACGTTGATGCGTTGGTTCCATTCTCGGTACAGGGCATCGAGCGCCTGAAACTGCCGCAGCTGGGTTTCGGTGAAGTCGGAGAAATAGGTAAGAAGACAGTCCATCGGCATTGGCTTACCATTTGTTTTGGGGTCTTCTCCAAAGGGCAGGCGCAAAGAGGATATAATAGAAGAACATCCACATATCGAGGAAAAGGAATCCGTACCAGAGGTCGCCTTCCCCCATCCTCCGCATGGAGCGCCAGAGCACCACCGCCTGAACAAGGAAGCGAAGCCCGAATACCGGGAGCACATACCGCCAGTCATACAGAACCAGCGAAGCGGCGAATAGCGGATAATACACGAATTGCGTGATGAAGTAGAGGCCCAGCAGGAATTTGTGCCGGGGCTTGTAGTACTTCGCGGTGGTGTAATGACGGGCCTTCTGGCGCAGCCAGCCCTTCCAGGTGGTCTTCGGGATGGAGCGGGTGATGGCCTCGGGGTCGATCACCACGGCAGTATTATCGCGGGTGGCTACCCGGTTGATGAACAGGTCGTCATCCCCGCTGGGGATGTGATTGATCGAAGCAAAGCCCTTGTTGCGGAAGAACAGGTCCTTGCGGTAGGAGAGGTTCCGGCCCACGCCCATGTAGGGGATCCCGGCCAGTGCATACGACAGGTACTGCAGTGCCGTGTGAAAGGTTTCGAACCGGATGAGTTTGTTGAGCAGGCCCCGCTTGCGGTGATAGGCCCCGTAGCCGAGTACCACTTCGATCCCGGGTTCGTATGCGTCCTGCATCTTCTGCATCCAGTGCTCGCTCGATGGTACACAATCGGCATCCGTGAGAAGAAGTACTTCGTGTTTCGCCTCGCGGATCCCGATCGAGAGCGGGTATTTTTTTCCTGAGATGAGTTTCGCTTCCTGTGTCAGTTCCACCACGTGCAGGGAACGGAAGGTGCGTTTCAGTTCCTGAAGGATGTATTTTGAATCGTCCACTGAATTGTCATTGATCACTACCACCTCATGGGTGGTCGGATAGCGTTGCACCAGTACGCCCGGGAGATTGCGGGCCAGGTTCTCGTCCTCATCGCGGGCGCAAATGATCACGGACACCGGATGCTGTTGGGATTGAATCTTTTTCCTCGATCGGAAAAAGGCGACGCGAGCGAAGAAGTAGAGGTAGTAAAAAAGCTGTATCGCCGTTACGGCCACGAAGACCCCGAACACCACTGTGTACCAGTCGGATGAAAGCATGGACGCGAAGGTAATTTCCCGGCGGCGTTGTTCCATGCAGCGGCAGCGAAAGCTTTCCACATTCCGCGGCCAGAGGCCGGTGTAAGTGAGGAGACCCTGCCGGCATTATCAGTATCTTGCAACACGATGCCTGCTTTACGATTTTCACTGGAAGGAACGGATCCCGGATCACGTGCACGCGCCGGTATGTTGCATACTGATCATGGTCCGGTCCCGACGCCGGTCTTCATGCCGGTCGGAACCGCAGGTAGTGTAAAGGCCGTGACACGGGAGCAGTTGGAACAGGATATCCGGGCCCGCATCATCCTGGGCAATACCTACCACTTGTACCTGCGGCCGGGTATCGGAGTCCTGGAACAGGCCGGCGGACTTCACCGGTTTGCCGGGTGGAACGGACCGATCCTCACGGACAGTGGCGGTTACCAGGTCTTCTCCTTGTCCGGAACCCGCAAGATCACCGAAGAGGGCGTAACCTTTCAGTCGCATATCGATGGCAGCCGACACCTGTTCAGTCCGGAGCGGGTCATGGACATCCAGCGGTCCATCGGTGCCGATATCGTGATGGCCTTCGATGAGTGCCCGCCTGCCAGCTGTGACCACCGGTATGCACGCGAAAGCATGGAGCGCACTCACCGTTGGCTGGACCGCTGCATCTCCCGGTTCACCTCCACGCCCGATCGCTACGGGCACACGCAGAACCTGTTCCCCATCGTGCAAGGCGGTACCTTCCGTGACCTTCGTAAGGCCTCCTGCGAATTCGTGGCATCGATCGGGGCACCGGGCCATGCCATCGGCGGGCTCAGTGTCGGCGAGCCGGAAAACGTGCTTTATGATATCTGTGGCTGGTGCTGCGAGCACCTCCCGGCCGACAGGCCGCGGTACCTGATGGGCGTGGGTACGCCGTGGAATATCCTCGAGTGTATCGAACGCGGGGTTGATATGTTCGACTGCGTCATGCCCACCCGGAACGGGCGGAATGCCATGCTCTTCACCACACAAGGGGTGATCAATATCGATAACAAAAAATGGGAGAACGACTTCACACCGATCGATGAAGACCTCGACGCCGTGGTCAGTCGTTCCTATACGAAGGCCTATCTCCGTCACCTCGTGAAGGCTCGTGAATACCTCGCCTATACCCTCGCCAGCGTGCACAATCTTTCTTTCTATCGGTGGCTTACCGAGGAAGCACGCAGGCAGGTTCTGGCCGGTACATTTGCTGCCTGGAAGAGCGATCTTCTTCCCCGGATCAGCCGGAAGTTATGATCGACATGGTAGTGGAATGGAAGCTCAGGGTCTAACAAATTGACGGTTGTCTGATTTCCCATGTCCGGCCAGCTTACACGGGTTTTTGGGCTACTTTTGTCCGATGAAGAAGCTGGACTGGTACATATTAAGTAAGCTGCTCGTTACGTTCTTCTTTTGCCTGCTTCTGTTCACCGTAGTGGCGGTGGCTGTGGACAGCAGCGAAAAGGCGGATGATTTCGTAAAGGCCAAACTCGGTACGGTCGGTGTGATCCGGAATTACTACCTGGGCTTCGTGCCCTGGATCTGGAGCCTGTTGTTTCCGCTGTTCGTTTTCATTGCGGTGATCTTTTTCACCAGCCGCCTCGCCACCCGGTCCGAGATCATCGCCGTTCTGGCCAGCGGTACCAGTTACAACCGGTTCCTTCGTCCCTACCTTCTGGGAGGCCTGCTGCTGGCGGCCCTGCTCTGGGTCGGAAGCCGCTACTGGATCCCCCGCGCCAACGTCATCCGCAGCAATTTTCAGAGCCGCTACATTGATAAGAACGACCCGATCAAAAATCCCGTATACGGGAACTGCTACAACTGCTATTACCTTCGGATGGATTCGGTGACCTTTATCGGCATCCGTCAGTTCGATACCGCTACCCGCTCGGCCCAGTATTTTTTCATGGAGCGGGTGAAAGGCAACCGGGTGGTGTACAACCTGCGGTCTGAGTCCATGCGCTGGGACACGGCCGTTCGGAAATGGCAGTTGCTGAATGCGATGGAGCGGTTTGTAGACAGCCTGGGGGAGCGGGTGAAATTCCATACCCAGTACACGCTCAGCATCCCGTTGCTGCCCGATGAGTTGCGGAAGGACTATTATATCAAGGACAAGCTCACCACGCCGGAGCTGAAGGCCTTCATCCGGCGGGAGGAGCAGCGGGGTACGGAGGGGTTGAACACCCTGAAGGTCGAATGGTACCGTCGGACCGCCACCCCTGCGGCCGTCGTATTGCTTACACTGATCGGCGCTATTATCGCCAGCCGAAAAGCCCGGGGCGGCAGCGGGATGCACCTGGCCATGGGGATCATCATAGCGGCTGTCTTCATCCTGTCGGACCGTTTCTCAACGGTTTTTGCCACCAAGGGGAATTTTCCGCCCCTGCTGGCCGCCTGGCTTCCTAATGGGGTCTTCTCCGGCGTCGCCTATTGGCTCTATCGACGCACGCCGAAATGAACCGGTAGCTATCAAACAGCACACTTTATCCCTTACCGTTCTGATTTTGAACTTCCCCTTCCGCGATTTGTTGTACCACCGGGCAATCAGTAATTTTGTCTTTCCATTCTGCCTCATTTCCTAAAACAATTCCAATGGGTATCGTAAAAGACAGGTTCAAGTCGCGCTCGGAGGCCGTTTCCGCCGAGATCAAGGACCTTTTGAAGCAACACGGCAACAAAGTGATCGGTGAGGTACAGCTGTCGCAGGTGTATCAGGGGATGCGCGGGATGACGGGTCTGGTCACAGAGACCTCGCTGCTCGATGCCCAGGAAGGAATCCGTTTCCGGGGCTACTCGATCCCCGAGTTGCGGGAGAAGCTGCCCAAGGCTCCCGGCGGATCGGAACCTCTTCCCGAAGGCTTGTTCTACCTGATGTTGGTCGGGAATCTGCCCACCGACGATGATGTGCATCATCTCACCTCTGTATGGCAGCGGCGCAGCCATGTGCCGAACCATGTGTTTGCCACCATCGAAGCCCTTCCGGTGAGTGCCCACCCCATGACCCAGTTCGTGGTAGGGGTGATGGCCCTGCAGACGGAAAGCCAGTTCGCCAAAAAATATGCGGCCGGACTGAATAAAAAGGACTATTGGGAAGTGGTGTTCGATGACGCCATGGACCTGATCGCCCGGCTGCCCCGGATCGCCGCCTTCATCTACCGAAGGAAGTACAGGGGCAATGAGCACATCCATCCCAACGGGTTGCTCGACTGGTCGGGCAACCTGGCCCATATGATGGGGTACGATGATGAGAGCTTCAAGGAGCTGATGCGGTTGTACATGACCATTCATGCCGATCATGAGGGGGGCAATGTTT
>JBJOMF010000109.1:0-5445 GCA_046052505.1 Bacteroidota bacterium
CGAAGCTGGCTTGATAATCGGGGCGGCCGGGGTCACGTACCGCGGTCGCCTCTTTTTTTTGGGGGTTAGGTTATCTCCTGCGTGCAGCCTAATTTTGCCACCCAAAACCAACCAATGGCAAGATCGATCACGTTCCGGGAAGCGCTCCGCGAAGCCATGTCCGAGGAGATGCGTCGCGACGACCGGGTGTTCCTTATGGGGGAGGAGGTGGCTGAGTACAACGGGGCCTATAAGGTCAGCCAGGGTATGCTCGCCGAGTTCGGTCCCAAGCGGGTGATCGATACCCCCATTTCCGAGCTGGGATTCGCAGCTGTTGGCGTGGGTGCCGCTCAGAACGGGCTTCGGCCGGTCGTGGAATTCATGACCTGGAACTTTGCTGTTCTCGCCTTGGATCAAATTCTCAATACCGCTTCTAAAATGCTGGCAATGAGCGGAGGACAGATTGGTTGTCCGATCGTTTTTCGGGGTCCAAACGGATCGGCCGGCCAGCTGGGGGCCCAGCATTCAACCGCTTTCGAAAGTCTCTATGCGAACATACCGGGCATCAAAGTGGTGTCCCCCAGCAACGGATACGATGCCAAGGGCCTGCTGAAACAGGCCATCCGTTTTGAGGAGGATCCGGTGGTCTTCATGGAAAGTGAGGTCATGTACGGTGACAAATCCGAGGTGCCCGATGAGGAATATTATATTGAACTTGGAAAGGCCGATGTAAACAGGCCGGGCACCGATGTGACCATCGTGTCTTTCAACAAAATGATGAAAGTGGCCTTAGGTGCGGCGATCGAACTGGAGAAAGAGGGGATCAGTGCCGAGGTCATCGACCTGCGCACCATCCGGCCGCTCGACTGGATGACCATTCTGGAGAGTGTCAAAAAGACCAATCGCCTGGTCATCGTAGAAGAACAATGGCCCTTTGCCTCCGTTTCCTCCGAGATTACCTATCGGATCCAGAAAGAGGGCTTTGATTATCTGGACGCCCCTATCCGTCGCATCACCGCTGCTGACGCGCCCCTGCATTATGCGGGGAATCTGGTCAACGCGGCGCTTCCGGACATACCCCGGACCGTTAAACTGGTGAAAGAGGTCATGTACCAGCAAAAATGATGGCAGGAACGGTGGAATAAAAAAAACCGGGGAAGGCTTTTCTTTTAAACGGAAATACCCCACCTTTACTACGGTTTTTCATAGGATATTGGATTTTAAAACGAGACTGGGTTTCTACCCGGTCTCTCATTTTTTATGGCCGATCGCCCTCCGGGTTTCTCGTTACTTTTGTCTAAACGGCACGCATGGCTTCCATCCTGATCATCGACGACGAGAAGGCGATCCGAAAAACACTTTCCGAGATCCTGTCGTTCGAAGGCTATCGTACCGAGGAAGCGGCGGACGGGGAGGAAGGCCTCTCGAAATTCCGGTCTACTCCTTTCGATCTGGTTCTCTGTGACATCAAGATGCCCCGGCTCGACGGTATCGAATTTCTTCAAAAGGCCGGTGAGGCCAATCCGGATGTACCCGTCATCATGATATCCGGGCACGGCACGATCGAAACGGCAGTGGAGGCCGTAAAAAAAGGCGCCTTCGACTTCATATCAAAACCACCCGATCTCAACCGGCTGCTGATCACGATCCGGAATGCACTCGACAAGGGTCGTCTGGTTTCCGAGACCCGTGTACTGAAACGCCGTGTGAACCGGGTGCAGGAGATCATCGGTGAGTCGGACGGGATCCGCAAGATCAAGGATACGATCGACAAGGTCGCTCCCACGGATGCCCGCATCCTGATCACCGGTGACAACGGGGTGGGAAAGGAGCTGGTGGCCCGCTGGGTGCATGAGAAAAGCCGCCGCGCCGCCGGGCCGATGGTCGAGGTCAATTGCGCGGCCATACCCACTGAACTCATCGAAAGCGAGCTCTTTGGGCACGAGAAAGGATCTTTCACCTCCGCCGTGAAGCAACGCATCGGCAAGTTTGAAGCGGCCGATGGCGGAACCTTGTTCCTCGATGAGATCGGTGACATGAGTGCCGGCGCACAAGCCAAGGTACTGCGGGCCCTGCAAGAGGGCAAGATCACACGGGTCGGGGCGGACAAGGACATTTCGGTCGATGTGCGTGTAATCGCTGCGACCAATAAAGACCTCCTTCAGGAGGTGGAGGCTAAAAATTTCCGGCTCGATCTCTATCACCGTCTTGGAGTGATCATCATCCACGTTCCATCCCTTAATGAGCGCCGTGATGATATTCCTCTGTTGGTCGACCAGTTCCTGCGGGCGATCTGCGGCGAGTACGGGATCCCGGTAAAGTCCATAGAGGCCGGGGCGTTGCGTTTGATGCAGGCGCATCAGTGGACCGGTAATATCCGGGAACTGCGGAACGTGGTGGAGCGGTTGATCATTTTGGGGGGGCGCTCGATCACGGAAGCGGATGTACGGGCTTACGTATTACCGGCCTGATCGCCGGTCAGGCCCATCAGGGTCCGGACCATGGGTACGAGGTCATCGGGCCGTTGTAACGGTCGGATACCGGGTGGAAGTGGCGAGGGCAGCCGTTTGCAGCCGGATACAAGGACCGGTCTTCCCGTCATCGTCATAGAGAGATCCTTCAAAAAATCTTCCTCCCCATTTTTTCTGGGGAAGGCGATGAAGTGGGTATAGACCGCCTGTGCCGGGCGCAGGTTGCAATAGTCACGCAAGGCAGAGAGAGGCGTGTTTGCGCCGAAATACACGGTTTTGATGCCGTTCTTTTTCAGCAGATAATTTCCGGCGAGTAGGGGGATCTCGTGAAATTCCCGCTCCGGAGCGAAAAGCAGGACGGTAAAATCCGTCACGGTCTCAGAAGGCAACCCGTCGAGTGCGGCTATAATCTTCTTGCGGATGAAGTGGCTGGAAAAATGTTCCTGTGCAGGGATCACGTGGTCCGTCATCCACAGCAGACCGATGCGATTGAGGAACGGATAGAACACGGTGAAAATGGCCCGTTCGATGCCAAGCCGTATTACTAGTGTGTTGAGGATCCTGTCGAACCGGTCCCGGTCAAGGTCCATGCTCGCTTCTACGAGTTGTATCAGATACTGTTCCGGCTGCTCCTCCTTGATACCGGTGGTGGCCACCGCCTCCGAAATCGCTGAAAGCGACATCCCTGCGATCCGTGAGATGCGGTAACCATGATGGTAGAGATAGGCGATGCGCAGCAGGGCCTTGAGATCATCCCCATCGTATACGCGATGTTGCCCATCGTTCCGTTTGGCCACACCGATCCGGTAGCGCTGTTCCCAGGCCCGCAGCGTATGCGCCCGGATGCCTGTGAGTCCTTCCATATCGGTGATACTGAATCGGTTCATGCGTCCTATGAATGTAGGCCTTTTGGATCATTCGGGCAGGGCCTTTCACAAAACTTTGATTGATAAAATTTTGCGAGGCCCATTAATACGATATTTTTGTCCGGATCAATCACAACCCATGCCTCTGAACCATGTTTTCATCGTGTATCTGATCAGCCTTCTGTTGCTGGTCCTGCCTTCATACGGTCTGGCCCGGCTCTTTCCCAAGGCTGGCATCGCTTCTTGGAAAGCATGGGTGCCTCTGTATAACACCTGGGAGATGCAGCGTGCGGTCAAACGCCCTCGTCATTGGGTGTTTTGGCAACTCATTCCGGTAGTAGGCTGGTTCATTACCCCGGGCATCTATATCGAGTTCGCCAAGGGGTTTGGTCGGTTCACGTTGGGGGAGCATTGTGCGGCGGCCTTGTTGTCACCGTTCTATTTCCCCTGGCTGGCCCACAAGCAAGACCCGGTGTTCACCGGCATGGAGGGGGTTCGAAAGTACAAGAAGCAGGCCTGGCGGGAATGGGTTGATGCGGCCATCTTCGCAGTCGTCGCGGCGACTCTGATCCGGACATTCGTGTTTGAGGCCTATACGATCCCGTCACCATCCATGGAGAAGACCCTGTTGGTACGTGATTTCCTTTTTGTGAGCAAACTCAGTTACGGCCCGCGTATCCCCAATACCCCGCTTTCCGTGCCGTTCGTGCACAATTACCTGCCCTTTGGTAGCAAACGAAAGTCTTATACCGAGGCCCTGCGCATTCCCTACACGCGTTGGTTCGCCAGCAAGCCGCGTCGCGGGG
The DNA here is from genome assembly GCA_046052505.1 of Bacteroidota bacterium. Lineage (GTDB taxonomy): Bacteria > Bacteroidota > Bacteroidia > Chitinophagales > Chitinophagaceae > JJ008. Next base: position 4,123 of record JBJOMF010000109.1, read on the forward strand.
ATGTTGTGGTTTTCAATTTCCCGGCCGGTGATACGGTGGTCAACAGACCCGATTACCAGTCCAAGCATCCCTATTACCAGCTATGCCGTGAACTGGGCAAAGGGGACATTCAAAAGGGGCGGGAACTTGTTTTGGCCGACCCGGTGCAATATCCCCTCGCCGTTCATGTGGCCGATAAGACGGACAACTATATCAAGCGTTGCGTGGCGGTGGCAGGGGATACGCTTCGACTTGTCAACAGCGAATTGTTCATCAACGGGAAGCTATCACCCCTGCCGCCCTATGCGCAGATGGACTTTGAACTGGAAACCACTCAGCCTCTTGATCCGGACCTGTTCAAAAGTGAGTACGGGGTGGATCTCTTCGATCCGATGCAGAGTGCCTATATGGGCGGTAACCGGTACCGGCTGACCCTGACAGGACGGGCCGTCGAAAAGCTCAAGGGGTCCGGACTGCTCAAGAGCATACAGTATTTCGTGGATACCGCTACGTCTTATTATAATCCCGCCTTCGAGGATTATGTTTGGCAGAACAAGTGGAGTACGGATAATTATGGACCGATCTGGATCCCGAAAAAAGGAGCTGTACTCACCCTCACGCCGGAAAATTATACCATCTACGAGCGGGCGATCCGGGTTTATGAGCAGAACGATTTTTTTCAAAAGGACGGTCGCTTTTTCCTGAATGGGAAAGCGGTTACGACCTATACGTTCCGGATGGATTATTACTGGATGATGGGTGATAACCGGCACCAGTCGCAGGACAGCCGTTTCTGGGGGTTCGTCCCGGAAGACCGGATCGTGGGCAAGGCCTGGATGATCTGGTTCAGTTGGGATGGCGGGCCACGGTGGAAGCGGTTTTTCAATATCGTGCGCTGATCCGCTGACGCGGCTCACCTTGCGGATGTCCCGCCTTTATCGTATTTTACAAGGATGAAGCAACAAAAGCTTGAGCTCTTGTGGCAGGAGTATGGCAGCAGCGCAGAGCTTGTTGCTGCGGATGCGCAGTTGCTGGAACAGGCCCGTGCCGTGACCGGACAGGCGTATGCTCCATATTCCCGATTCCATGTCGGGGCCGTTGCCCGGCTCACCACGGGGGTACTGGTCGTAGGCACCAATCAGGAAAATGCTTCCTATCCCGTAGGTATCTGTGCCGAACGCGTACTCCTGGGAACCGTTGCTAACCAGCATCCAGGTGTAGCGGTCGAGTCCATTGCCATCAGTTACGACAGCGAACGTCATAAAAGCGATCATCCGATATCGCCTTGCGGAATGTGCCGTCAGGCATTGGTGGAGTTCGAGGCGCGGATGCAGCAGCCGGTCC
>JBJOMF010000110.1:0-13384 GCA_046052505.1 Bacteroidota bacterium
TCGTCCTTGGCGAGCGGTTGTTCCACGAACTCTACGCCCAGCTCCTTGAGTTGCGGGATGAGCTGCCGGGCCGTTTCCAGTGTCCAACCCGCGTTGGCATCCACCCGCAGGACGGCATCCGTATGTTCGCGAAGGGCCCTGACGATCGCCATGTCATCCGCCGTGCCTACTTTCACCTTGTAGATCGGCCAGGGGCGCTCCTGCATCTTCCGTACCATGGTGTCTACCGTATCGATACCGATGGTGAAATCGGTGAGCGGATTGCGGGTCGGGTCGCCGCCCCAGCAGGCATACAGTGGCCGGCCTTTCATGCGACCATACAGGTCCCAGGCGGCGATATCAAGGGCGCAAACGAGGAATGGGTTCTGCGGAAACAGGTGATGAAGGTAGTGCCAGTAACGTTCGGGCTCGGTGAAGGCGAATTTTTCCACGAACGATCTCTTGGCCTCCAGGTCCTCGATCATTTTCTCGACCGGAATATTGTAGTAGGCGATCGCACAGGCCTCACCGTATCCGGTGTATCCGAAATGTTCGAGGGCTACGATCAGGGTGGGTTGATGGGTTTTCGTGCCTTTGGAGATCGTGAACGGATGTCGGAATTTGAGCCGGTGTTGCCAGTACTGAACCTTCATACGGCAAAGATAGTTGGCGTTAAGGAGACGGATGCCAAGACCCTTCAGGCCCGGCCACTTTGTTCGATCTGCTCCCGGAGTTCCCGGTTGAAGGCCGTTTCCGCCAACAGATCCTCGAGATCAAGATGCATCCGGTATTGCCAGTAATGCCGTGGATTGGCCGGATCGTTGATCCGTTCTTCCTGCGGATTCTCCCGTCGCAGCGCATCACTCATGCCCAGAAGGTCCTGCAACTGAAAAATGCTCCACATGGCCGGTGCGTGCAGGTGTTGAAGTACGATCGACCGATTGATCCAGGGTTCGCAATAGTAAGGTGCATCGCCCCATTGACCCATTTCCTTGTTATAGAATTCCTGGGTTCGCTGCCGGTTTTCCTCCCACCAACCGCGGATGGTGCTCATATCATGGGTTGACGGGGTGATCACTGATAAATACGGAGCGTCTTGCGGATGAAAGAAGGAGCGGTTCGGGTCTTTGGGCATGCGCTGGATCTCGAGGCTCAGGATGCCCAGGTCCCGCATGACATCGGGAACGCAATCCGGTACCATACCGAGGTCCTCACCACAGACCAACATATTGGTGGCTGCCTTGAGTGAAGGAAGTTTCTGAAGGGCTTCCTGTTTCCAGAACGCATCCTGCCGCCGGTAGAAATAGTGCACGTAGAGTTCGGATAGCTTTTCCTGCACCTGGGGTAACAGATGCCGGAAGGAGGCCGTCTTCTCCATGGAGATCCTGAAATGGAATTCCTGACCGATAGAGCCTTCCTGCTCGAACAGGAGCACATTGGATATCAGGTCGAACAGGCCCAGTTGAAGGGTATCGTTTTGGGTGGTTGGATCCTGTTCCGAAAAATAGTCGGCCACTTGCTTTTGTGTCTCGAATTCCGGCCGGAGATCCCAGGTGCCCAGGTCGTTTCGTTTCAGAAACTGGGTGCGGACCGTATCGGCCTGGTCACCGAACCGTTCGTTGAGGACCTCATCGGTGATGTAAGGACGGCAAAAGCGTTTGTAGTCGAACCAGATGCCGTGGTCGCTGAATTCGCTGATGTGAACGGGCAGACAGGGCACGAAGCGGCCCAGGATACCCTGTACGGCATGGTCCGGTATGCTCCAGATCCTGAAAAAGCCCAGGATATGGTCGATGCGAAAGGCATCGAAATATTCGTGCATCTGGCAAAATCGCTTTTTCCACCAGGCAAAGCCATCCGCCTGCATCCTCTTCCAATTGTAGGTGGGAAATCCCCAGTTTTGTCCCACTGCTGTAAAGTCGTCCGGTGGAGCACCTGCTTGCCAGTCCATATTGTACAGTGCGGGTTCCACCCAGGCATCACAGCTGTTTCGGGAAATGCCGATGGGAATGTCCCCCTTCAGCACCACCCCTTTTTTATGGGCATGGTCAACGGCATCCTTCAGTTGCTGGTGCAGGTGATACTGCAGGAAATAATAGAACGCGATCGAAGCATGGTCGGCCGAGCCTGGTTCACACAACTGGGCGATCGATCCGGCGTCGTAAACGCTGTGTTCAGGCCATTTTCGAAAATCGGGTGTGCCATGTTCATCGCGGAGATGACAAAAGGCTGCAAAAGGTTCCAGCCAGTGCCGGTTCCGGTTGAAAAACCGTTTAAACTTCCCGGAGGCAAGACAGCGCTCGCCCATGAATGCATAAAGTTCCCGAAGTACGGCGATCTTCAGTCGGGTCACCTCCTCGTAATCCACGACCGGAAGTCGATTGAGCTCCCGCTGTTTCTCCTCCAGGGAGGTCAGTTGATCGGCAAATGCTGCTCCGGCTACATGTCGAAGGTTGATATAGAGGGGATGAAGGCCGAATGCGGATACGGCGGAATAGGGATAGGAGTCCATCCAACTGTGCGTAGCCGTGGTGTCGTTCACCGGCAAGAGTTGAATCAATCTCAGACCGCATGCCGCGGCCCAGTCGACCAGCAACCGAATATCACTGAATTCCCCGACGCCAAAGCTGTTGCGGCTTCGCAGGCTGAACACGGGGATGGCCACGCCGGCTCCTTTCCAGCTCGTATTCGGCAACTGTGCAAAGCCATCATGCAGGATGGTCAGGCTTTTTCGAGCAGGAGCATCCTGTATGACCCGGTTGGGGCCCTCCTCATACTGCATGAACCGCTTTTCACCACAGTGAAAGATCCCGTACTTATAAAAAAGGGGAAGGGACTCCCTGCCGAGGTCCAGTGCCACGGTCCACCAATCACCTTCGTCATTGCCGTCACGATGCAGCAGAAGCGGCTTGGCGGTCGACCAGTCCTGCATTCGCTCTCCGCTTCCCAGCAGGCAGAGGACCTCGTTCTTTTTCAGCAGGGGCGCTTTCACCCGGAACACATGTGTCGCGTGCTTATCGGATGAATCCTTAACACGGGTCCGATTCTTTCGGAGCAATACCTGCCGGAATGCATCAGAGAAAAACACATTTTCATACGCCCCGGGATGGTTCCAGGTATCGATCAGCCGGATTTCTGCGGTATCCTGTTCCGGGATCAGAACGACCCGGTCATGCCCCCACTCCTGTCGGATACTGCCATCCGCATTTCGTACGAAATAATAATACCGGAAACCGGTGGGCAGTTGTTTGCGTTTTATGTCTAACGAAACCGACCAAAATTCGTCGTTCATGTAATTAAGGGACAATGCCTTGGAAGGATCTCCCGCCCCCAATTGCTCCAGGTCGCCGCCAACATATATAGTTTGACCATACTGGGTATGATACCGAAGAAAAAAATCGAATCGCATGGCAATCGTTGATTCAGGCCCTTATGTAACGTGTCGAAAATACACATTATCGGTTAATTACAAAAACAACACGAGTACCTAAATTTAAACCGGCTAAAAGGACGATCCATGCAACAGCGAACCGTACCTGTCCGGCTCTTCACCGTTTGCCTTGGTGTATTCGCGGGCACCGCGTTTTGCATGAAATGGATGGAGTCCGACCTGGTGTCTGGCGGTCGAACCTTTAGCATCATCGGCGTGGAACTGACCTATGGTGCTACCGAGTTGCGCCAAATCTTTACAGCGCTCACGGAACCCGCCCGAACTGCTCTGGGTTATCACCTGGTGTTCGATTATCTCTTCATGGCCGCGGTTTACCCCGGTATCGCGATCCTATGCCTGTGGGCGCGCGATCGGTATCGGAATCCCGGTCTTCGCATCTTTTTGACGTGCTGTGCCATCTTTCAGGCTTTTGCCTGGGCCATCGATGTATACGAGAACCGTTGCATCAGCCGTTGGATGGCTGCGCCCGATTCCATCGGCCACCTGCGTATGTACCATGCACTGGTGACCCTGAAATGGGTCATAGCGGTATTTGCCTTCCTCACCTCCCTCCTGCTCTTGGCAAAACGTCGCCGCTCGACTGCGAACCGTACCTAAGTTCCTTTTTTGTTCGCTCCGGCCACCTTATTTTTGCAACGCCTGCAAAAAATTCAGGCCTACCCGTACATGGAACAGACCAAAAAGCAAAAAGGCCTCTGGTGGCTGATCTTCTTGGCATCCACCGCCGCGCTGATCCTAGCCATCGATGCGCACTGGGAATGGCTTACCCTGATCCTGCCCTTTCAGACAACCTCATTCGTCAAGGCGATGGACATCATGTGATACCGAACGCAATTTTAAAGGCCCCGATCTGTCGGGGCCTTGTTTTTTATAGTCCCTTTAATGAACCGTAGAACGGCATTTATCTTATCTTGAACATTCGGAAAAAGCAGGACCTGCAGAACGTATATGGTCCTTCCGTTTCGTAAACATCAACTATTTCATATGAAAATGTCTCTTTTGTTTGCTCTCATGGCGGTTCTGTGTTCCTGTGGTGGCGGCTCCAAGTCAGCGAAGCTCGCCAATGAGATCTGTGATTGTTACCGTAAGGCCAACGGTATGGATGCCAACGATCCGAACCGCTCCAAGGAGCAGGACAAATGCCTGGCTCTGCAGGGTACCGCCTGGCAAAAGGTGCGCGGGAACAAGGAAAAGGAAGAGGAATTCAACAGGATCATCGGCGAATGCAGCGCCGAACTCATCAAGAACGCGTTCCAGCCGAAATAAAAACAGCCTCCCCGGGGGGAGGCTGTTCAATAGGTTGCACGATCTCTTATTTGACGGAATTCACCAGCGACGTGAAGGTCTCCGGATGATTCATGGCGAGGTCGGCCAGTACCTTCCGGTCGAGCTCGATCCCTTTCTGCAGCAGTTTGTTCATGAATGTGGAGTAGGTCATGCCTTCGGCACGGACCGCCGCATTGATACGGGCGATCCACAGCGTCCGGTACTCCCTTTTCTTGAGCTTGCGGCCTACGTACATGTAGGTCATCCCTTTCTCGACCACATTCTTGGCGACCGTGAACACATTCTTTCGCTTGCCATAGAACCCTTTGGCCTGTTTGAGGATCTTTTTGCGGCGGGCCTTGCTGGCGACCGCATTTACGGAACGGGGCATATCTGATTCGTTTGAATTGAATAATGGGGTTGAAAACGTCGGATCACTTCAGCCGGAGGAGTCGCTTCACGAAATCGAGGTTGGCTTTGCTGACCAGCCCGTCTTTCGACATGGCGCGTTTCCGCTTGGTGCTTTTTTTGGTAAGGATGTGACGTTTGAAACTCTTCTGGTGCGTGATCTTCCCCGTCGCCGTGACTTTGAAGCGTTTTTTGGCGCTGGAGTTCGTTTTGACCTTAGGCATGATACCTGTTTTACTGTTACCCTTTGAGGCATTCCCCACCGGGGGACCTTTTTCGAACCTCTTCAGGAATGTACCGTTCGGAACTTGTCCGTGGTAAGAACTGACCCGAAACCGGGTGGTTTGGGGTGTGCAAAGATAGCACACTACGCGTTAACTACAAGGTTCCGGACACAAAAAAGAGGGGCCATGCCCCTCTTTTTTTACCGAGATCGAATGTGTAAATGATCTCTTTCAGTTATTTGGGATTCAGGGTATTATCTATTCTATTCGAGAGGTCCTGAAGGTGATAACGGGTCATCGGGTCGGGGATGACCGCCGCCGCTGCATTGATCTCGCCACGCAGGGATTGCAGGTGGGCCCGTACCAGGCTGCGGATATCAGATTTATCGAGGTTGTTGCTGCCCCCCGAACCGATAACGATCGTATTCGATGCGGAGGCGGGTGTCACCAGATTCGAAAGCACCTGCACATATGATTTCTGCAGGTTCCGGCGATAGATATCGACCGGTTTGCGGGCCGGCAGTTCGGTCCAGATACCTTTTTTAAGGTCAGAAAGCAGCTCGGTGACCTGATAGGCTTTCGGGCCCTGTACCGCTTCGGCTTCCAGGAGTTTATTCAGGGTTCGGGTGCTTAAAAGTCGGTTGAGCATGTTATCCTGCAGTGTGCCCAGTGAGTAGATCCGCACGGATCCGTCCGGACTGCGTACATCGGCAAAAGGACTTCCCTTTGCTCCGGTTCGGTTCAGGATTTCGAAATTAAGCAGCCAGTCGGGCGTGGTGAACAGGTTCTTATTGATAAATTCTACGGCTTCCCGCTGCTTGGCCTCGGCGACGATCTCATAGACCGGTCCGGATTCCTCCACCATCTTCGGTGTTTCCATGACGCCACCCACATATTTGGCAACATGGTTCATGTAACGCATGTACTGCATGCCCACCTGGCCGAACATCTGCTCGAGGTTATCATACCCTTCATTGGCCTCTCTGGTCCAATCCATCAGGTTCGGCACGATCCGTTGCAGGTTCCGGATGCCGTAGTAGCTACCTTTCATTGCATCGTCTCCGACCTGCTCACTCTGGCTGCGAGGATCGTCGGGATTTGTTTCTGTTCCGAACCAGAGCCGCTTGTCGGTCAGTTTCCCCATCACCCACTTGTTGAGATGCGCTTTTTCCTCATCTGGACCCTTGAATTGCGGGAAGGCCCGATAGCCCCATTCGATCGCCCAGTTGTCGTAATCTCCGATACGGGGGAAGATGCCGGAACGTCCGACCTTGTCCTCCGGCTGCGCCACGTAATTGAAACGGGCATAGTCCATGATCGACGGGGTGTGTCCGTTCGCCTCCACCCAGGCCTTGTTGCGAAGGTTCTCCACCGGAACGGACGAAGAGGAGCCGTAATTATGACGCAGGCCGATGGTATGACCAACCTCATGGGAGGATACGAAACGGATCAATTGACCCATCAGCTCATCATCGAACTGCATCTTGCGGGCTCCGGTATCATTTGGTGAAGCCTGGATGAAATACCAGTCACGCAGGAGTTCCATGACATTATGGTACCAGTTTATATGGCTTTCCATGATCTCCCCGCTGCGGGGGTCAGCGATACTGGGACCACTGGCATTTGCCACATCGGAGGGCTTGTAGACGATCGCTGAATTACGTGCATCGTCGAGGCTCCAGGTACTGTCCTGCTCCCGGGTCGGGGCCTCCCTGCCGATGATGGCATTCTTGAAACCGGCCTTTTCAAAGGCTACCTGCCAGTCGTTCACCCCCTGAATCAGGTACGGCACCCATTTTTTAGGAGTGGCCGGATCGATGTAGAAAACGATGGGTTTCTGGGGCTCCACCAGGTCTCCCCGAAGGTATCGCTCCATATCCTCCGGACGGGGTTCCAGGCGCCAGCGCTTGATGAGATTCATCGATTTAACACCTTGCGGATTGGCGTCGAAATCCGTGTAGCCAACCGTGAAAAACCCGACCCGCGGATCGAAATAGCGGGCCTGCATGGGATTTTTGGGAAGGATGACCATCGAGCTGTTGAGCTCAACGGTCAGAAACCCGGAGGCAGTGGAGCCCCCACCGGTGCTACCGGGTGCGGCGGGCGTACGGCCATAGGTCTTCACCGTGCGGATCTCCACATTGATGGGATAGGAACGTACAGTGCTGACGTAGGATTTATCGTTCTGCTGGCTGCCGATACGCATCATCGTCTTGATACCGGCATTGAAGAACAGGACCTCATTGTCTCCGCTGATCAGATCGGTGATATCGATGACCACGCCGGACGAGTCCTTACCCAGCGATTTAATATCGAAGGAGGCTGCGATCTGCTGTACGTTCGAATTCGTCACGGCCGTGAACATCGGCGAGGTGGAATCTTTGGCGTATTCGGCAAAGGAAATGTTCCGAAGGAATACCTTGTTGTTGGGCCCCTTATCGAACCGGACCACGTTCTGCCCGATCTGGTCGCCTCCATAACCGAAGAAACTGCCCTGGGTACGCATGCCGGCCGCTGCTTTGGAGATGCGGTTTACCACCAGAATGTCGCGATTGAAAAGAGAGTCAGCGATCTCGAAGTAATATTTGTCCTCCACCTTATGAACGGTGAAGAGTCCCGGGTCGGACACGGCCTTGCCGGTGATGACCTCCTTATACGGTTTCATTCCGCCCGCGGCGGGTCCGTTGGAACGACGTGTCGTATCGGGACGAGCCGATGGCTGCGCCCAACCTGTGAGCGCGGAAAGCAGGGATAGGAAAATAATGCAGTGTTTCATACAGTTCAATTGACGATTTGAGGAATGGCGAAGTTACGGGAATGGACAAAGGGGCTACTCCTAAAAAAACCGCCCTCCGGGCGGTTTCGTGAAATGCGTTTATCAGGATTCCTTGGCCGATTTCTTTTTCCCCTTGGGGGCGAACATGGCCAGCATGCGACGACCTTCCATCTTGGGCATGCTTTCCAATACCCCAACCTCTGCCAGTCGTTCGGCGAATTTCAGCAACAGCAGCTGCCCGCGGTCCTGGAACTGAATGGACCGGCCCTTGAACTGGACGTATGCTTTTACCTTATTGCCCTCCTTAAGGAAGTTCTCGGCATGTTTCGATTTGAAATCGAAGTCGTGATCGTCGGTATTTGGGGTGAACCGGATCTCTTTAACCTCAGAGGCCTTGCTTTTGGCCTTCATCTCCTTTTCCTTCTTCTTCTTATCGTAAAGGAATTTGTTGTAGTCGATGATCTTGCAGACGGGCGGGTCTACGTTCGGAGAGATCTCTACCAGATCGAGCGCCTGCTCCTGGGCCATGCGCATGGCCGCCTGGATATCGTAGATGCCTACTTCCACGTTGTCACCTACCAGGCGGACCTGGGGAACGCGGATAAAATGGTTGATGCGGTGCTCTGCCTCTTTGCGGGGCAGGAAACGCCCCCTGAATCCGCCACCGGGGCGGAAACCACCGCCGGAAGGCCTGTTAAACCCTCCGCCGGGTCTTCTTGGTACTGCCATTGAATCGTATTGGTTAAAAAAATTGTTTTGTCTTCCTGCAAGATGGGATTTTTATCCTGTACCCCATCCGCTGTACAAAAATTTATTCCGCCTTTCTTTCCCGGATCTCCTGAGTCAGTTCCGATGTCAGTTGTTCCAGCCCCCGCGCTCCGAGGTCGCCCTTGCCCTGACGGCGAACCGATACCTGCCGCTCCAGCTGCTCTTTCTCACCCACCACCAGCATGTAGGGCACTTTTTGGAGTTCAGTGTCGCGGATCTTCTTACCGATCTTTTCGTTCCGGTCATCGATCTCACAGCGAATATCCGCTTTTTTTAGGGTATCCGATACGTCCCTGGCATAATCAAGGAACCGGTCGCTGATCGGGAGGACTTTCACCTGCAAAGGGGCCAACCAGAGCGGGAACCGCCCTGCATAGTGCTCCAGCAGGAAGCCGATGAAGCGTTCATGGGTACCCAACGGGGCCCGGTGGATGATCAGCGGTGTCTCTGCCCGATTCTCCGGGGTGGCATATTCCAGTTTAAAGCGTCGCCCCTGGGCGAAATCGACCTGGTTGGTGGCCAGGGTGAACTCACGGCCGATGGCACTCCAGATCTGCACATCGATCTTGGGACCGTAAAAGGCGGCCTCGTCCTGCACTTCCACGAATGGGGTATTGGTACGGATCAGCACGTCGCGTACCAAGGCCTCCGTTTCCTTCCAGAGCGCGGGCTCGTCCACATACTTCTGGCCAAGCTTATCCGGCGAATGCAGGGAAAGCCGCATCACGTATTTTTCGATCCCGAAGATGCCGAAGTATTTCAGGTACATCTCATTGACCGACCGGAACTCTTCATAGAACTGTTCCTTCGTGCAATAAATGTGGGCATCGTTCATGTGCAGACAGCGGACCCGCATCAGACCAAAAAGCTCCCCGCTCTGTTCATACCGGTAACAGGTGCCGTATTCCGCCAACCGTAGTGGCAGGTCCTTATAGCTGCGGGGTTCGGCCGCGAAGATCTTATGATGGTGGGGACAGTTCATCGCCTTGAGGTAATACTTCTGTCCTTCCAGTTCCATGGGGGGGTACATGCTGTCCTGATAGTAAGGCAGGTGACCGCTCGTCAGGTACATGCTTTCTTTGGCGATATGCGGGGTAACGACACGTTTGTATCCGGCCGCCTGCTCCGTTTCCTTGGCCAGCTTCTCCAATTCCTCGATGACCACGGTACCATTGGGCATCCACAGCGGAAGTCCGGGTCCCACATCATCGTCCATCGTGAAAATGCCCAGTTCTTTGCCGAGTTTGCGGTGATCCCTTTTTTTAGCCTCTTCCAGGAGAAGGAGGTATTCATCCAGTTCCTTCTGCGAGGGGAAGGTGACCCCATAGATTCGGGTCAGCTGTTTATTTCGTTCATCCCCTTTCCAGTAAGCACCAGCGATACTGGTCAACTTGATGGCCTTGATGAAGCCCGTATCGGGCAGATGCGGTCCGCGGCAGAGGTCGGTGAAATCACCCTGTGTATAGAACGTGATCTCGCCGTCTTGGAGCTGCTGCAGGAGATCGAGTTTGTACTCGTCCCCCTTTTCGGTGAAGTACGCTACGGCATCCGCTTTGCTCATTTCCTTTCGGATATACGGGCGGGCCTGCTTCGCGAGGCTGCGCATGAGCCCCTCCAGCTCGGCGAGGTCCTCCTCACTGATCTTCCGGTCACCAAGGTCGATGTCGTAATAGAACCCCTTGGGACTTTCCAGCGGCGGCCCTACCCAGAATTTAACACCCGGATACTTGCTTTCAACGGCCTCCGCCATGAGGTGGGCCGAGGAATGCCAGAAGGTCATCTGCCCCTCTTTGTCATTCCAGGTAAGCAGGCGAAGTGTTGCATCGGATTCAAGCGGGCGCAGGGCATCCCAAACCTGACCGTTCACTTCTGCGGCCAGTACCTTACGGGCCAGCCCCTCCGAGATCGATTTCGCGATATCTATCGGACGGGTTCCGGATTCATAGTGCCTGACGGACCCGTCAGGCAGGGTAATGTTGATCATATGCAGATTGATTCCCTGCTGTTTAGGGCCTACAAAATTAACAAACTCTTGCCGGAGTACCATCAGGGAGGCCGAACTAATTCAGTAGATTTGGCACGCTATGAAAAGGAGTTTGAATGCCGGCCTCGGGTGCCTGATATTCCTGGTCCTATTCCCTTTTACGGGGGTTCGCTCGCAGAACCTGACCGGGATCTGGAGAGGGTATTTTATCACGGAAACCGGCGAGTATTACAAGCTCGAGTTTCAGGTATTGCAGGAAAAAAACAATGCGGTCACCGGCGTTTCGTATTCCTATCTCGATGTGCGCTTTTACGGCAAGGCCACCATGACGGGTAGCTTGACCGCTGGCGGCCCCACCCTGCGCATCCGTGAGATCCGAACCGTTGAGGTGAAAAGCTCTCTGGGCGGAGGCACCTGCATCATGAACTACACCCTCTCCCACGACCGTTCGGGCAAGGAAGAATACCTCGAAGGCACGTATCTCGGAAAATATGAGACGAAAGGAGCATCCGCTTCTGAGGGTCGGTGGGGAGATTGCGGCGGCGGTAAGGTGTTCCTGCGAAAAGTGAATACTTCCGATTTCTACGTGGAACCATTCCTGAAAAACCGCCCCAAGGAAAAGAAAGTGATCGTGAACGAGCCGCCGCCCGTCGTTAAAAAAGATACGGTCAAAAAGGCGCCAGGACCGAAGCCGCCTGTCGTGAAAAAGAACGAGCCCCTACCTCCGGTCACGAAACCCAATCCGGCACCGCTGCGAACCGACACCACAACCCGTCAACCCCAACCGATACCGGTTGTAAAGACCCCGCCGAAGGTGAGGACACCTGCACCGGATGTCTTGCAGGTAAGGCAGAATGAGGTCGTAAAGGTCTTTACGCTCAGCGACAAGGATGTAACGGTTAAATTATATGACAACGGGGAAATCGACGGAGATACCATTTCTGTTTACCTCGACAACAACCTGGTACTCGCATCCAAGCGGCTCACTGCTCAACCCCTTGTGGTGAAACTGCGGCTGGACGAGGATAATAACGAACACGAGCTGACCATGGTGGCGGAGAACCTGGGGTCCATCCCCCCCAACACATCGCTAATGGTCGTTGAGGCCGGCGAACAACGTTTCGACGTTCGGATCACCTCCACCGAGCAAAAAAATGCCGTGGTCCGATTCCTGTACCGGAAACCTCAATGACCCGGTCGCGGATTTTAATTTATCCGCTTCCTGCTTTTGACCTATTTTGGACCTGTGCGAATACGCCTGACACTTTTCGTCCTGCTCCTCACGTGCAGCCGGTTACCGGCCCAGGATATTAACGGTATCTGGAAGGGAAAGCTGGTCATGGCACCGGGTGCCTGCTTTCCGGTGTACAACATCGAATTGCAGATCCAGGCCGCCGGTTCACGCATCACGGGAACGGCCTATCACTTTTCCGATTCGGCCAATTATGTAAAGGCCCAGTTCGAGGGACGATGGGTGAAGGACAGTGCCCGGCTTTATATTCAGGAGACCGGCGTGGTGACCTATCGGGTCCGTCAGGAGTGCGTACCATGTATCAAACAATACCTGCTGAGCTTTCACCGCGGCGGCGGGAATGTGGTGAATGAGGAACAACTCCGCGGCACCTGGACCGGCAAGGCACTCGACGGCAAAACGCCCTGCGATCCCGGTACACTGGTACTGACACGATTTGACCGCTCCTCCTTCAAGCCGCAGTCCCCATTGCCAACCTCGCTTACACAGCGAAAGGCCGAACTGGTCAAGGAGATCCGGGTCGATACCGGCACCATCGCCATTGATTTCTACGATAACGGTCAGATCGACGGGGATACCATTTCCGTTTACGCGAACGGCATGCCGGTCGTATCCAAAAAAATGCTGACCGCCCGTCCCGTGTCCATCACGATCCACATCGATCTCAAGCGGACCGAACAGGAGCTGATCATGGTGGGCGAGAACCTGGGTACCATACCTCCCAATACGGCGCTGATGATCGTTCATGCCGGCGATAAACGCTACCAGCTTTACCTGACATCAGACGAGTCGAAGAATGCGATGGTACGGTTCATCTACGAACCGCCCGCCATCCCGCGACATCGACCCTGAGCTACTTTGATCCGGTATCAAAATTTGACATTCCAGGTAACCGAAGGGATGATCGGGAACAGGGAAACCTGACGGGCCTCCACTTTCAGGTCGCCACTTATAGGACTGCCCTCCTGGTCGAAATAGATGAAATAGGGATTGAGCCGGCTGTAAACGTTATAGATACTGAAGACCCAGCTGCCGGAAATCTTTTTCTTCTTGCGTGGCACGGGCGTATACGTGGCGGACAGATCGAGCCGGTGGTACGCACGCATGCGATATTGGTTGAGCGCACTGTACTCCTGGGTGAGCACCCCGTTCACAAAATAGAACCGCTCCGGCAGCGTGATGGCATTGCCTGTTCCATACACAAAAACAGCCCCGAATTTCCAACGCCGCGCCGCATCATAATTAGCCACCACAGACAGGTCATGCCTGCGATCAT
>JBJOMF010000111.1:0-5497 GCA_046052505.1 Bacteroidota bacterium
GTGCTCCAGAGTGAAATCCTCATACCGGAATGCGAAGAGGTCCTTCACCTCCGGATTCAGCTTCATATGCGGCAAGGGATAAGGTGTTCGTGACAACTGTAACCGGACCTGTTCCATATGATTGTGATAGATATGCACATCACCGAATGTGTGCACGAAGGCCCCCGGCCTCAGTCCGCATACCTGCGCGATCATCAGTGTCAGTAGCGAATACGATGCGATGTTGAACGGAACACCCAGGAATACGTCGGCGCTGCGCTGGTAGAGCTGGCAACTCAGCCGGCCCTGGGCCACATAGAACTGGAACAAGGCATGGCAGGGCATCAGGGCCATATCGGGCAGATCGCTCACATTCCAGGCACTCACGATCAGCCGACGGCTGTCTGGGTTGGTCCGGATCTGATCAACCAGAGCCGACACCTGGTCTACCACCCGTCCATCCCGTCCTTCCCAGCGACGCCATTGCTTGCCATACACCGGCCCCAGTTCGCCCCGCTCGTCCGCCCATTCGTCCCAGATACGCACCCCATGCTCCTTCAGATATGAAGTATTGGTCTCCCCCCTCAGGAACCATAGTAGCTCATGAACGATACTCTTCAGATGAACCTTTTTGGTGGTAACAAGCGGGAACCCTTCCTCCAGGTCGAACCGCATCTGGTATCCGAACACGCTGCGCGTACCCGTACCCGTACGGTCGCTCTTGTCCGTACCCGTATCGAGGATATGCCGGAGAAGGTCTTGATACTGTTGCATGACCGCAAGTTACAATAATGAGAGGCGTCCTGAATGGCCAAACGACAATGTGGGGAACCTGTGAATGACCTCCCTACCGCGCCTGACCCAGATCAGGATCCCCGCACTACCGGTGCTGTACCTTGTCAGTGCAAATGCATGTGCCATGGAAAACAGCCGGCGTTTTTATCAGGAATTGGGCCATCTGTTCTATGCCATTGCGGCGGCCGACAAGAAAATCGCACGTGCCGAGGTCGAGCAGTTGGATCAGGAGGTACAGTACGCTTGGAAGCATTTCGAAGGTAGCCGGGACCGTTTCGGAACCGACCGAGCCTACCTGATCGAGTTTCAATTCGAGACCCTGGACGATCAGGGATTCGATGCGGAAGCGGCCTTTAGCTCGTTCGAAGCCTACTTCCGGGAGTTTGGGGACCGGATCGATCATCACACCCGGAATCACATATTCCAAAGCGCCCGGCATATAGCAGAGCGGATCCGAAAGATCAACCAGGAAGAACTCCGTTATCTGATGCGCTTGAAAGCGCTGATGGGCGTCTAGGCGCGGGCCGGGTGCCGTCGCTTCAATTCCTTTCGGATCAGTGCGAGTTCACGACCTGTCTGGCCCTTTACGGACGTATTCTCCTGTGCCCGTCGCATGAGGTATTTGATGACATCCTGGATCGGGCCGAACGGCAGGTATTTGCTGACGCTGCAGCCTGCATGCGCCAGGTTGAACGTGATATTGTCACTCATACCGTACAACTGGCTCCAATGTACGTGGGGGTGGTTCAGGGGGAGCCCCCTTTCAAGGAGAAGTTCTGCCGCCATAAGATTGCTGCGCTCATTGTGCGAGGCAACGACCAGCGCGATGCGGTCGATATGATCGATGCAGAATCGCACACTGGCATCGAAATCCCGGTCGGTAGATGCCTTGTCGGGCATGATCGGCGAGGGATAGCCCAAAGAAGCAGCCCGCCTCCGCTCTTTTTCCATATAGGCACCACGCACCAACTTCGCACCCAGTATGAACTGCCGCTCTTTCGCCCTTTCCAGGCAGGACACGAGAAAAGCCTGACGGTCGGTTCGGTAATGTTGGGTCGTATTGTACACCACCGGACGCTCGCGGTTGTACCGTTCCATGAGTTGCAAGGTCAGCGCATCCAATGGTTCCTGTATCCAGGTCTCCTCTGCATCCACGGAAACCGCGATTCCGGAACGGGCCGCGGTCGCGCAGATGCGGTCAACACGATCACAGACACGCTGCCACTCCGACTGCGCTGCCGCCTCCAACGAGGCGACAGCCTCCGCCAGTCGGACGGACAGAACCCCGGGACGCTCCATCATGAGAGCATGTAGTCGTTCCAACAGGGCGAAGCGGGCAAAGCCCGTGATTTTGACGCTCATGAAAGGGATGTTGGGCTGTGTCGATGCGTAGTGAATGACCTTGAGGAACTGTTCGCAAGCTCGATCGAAATTCTCCTCTCCTTCCTTTCCTTCCACCCCATAGTCGAGGATCACCTTCACCTGGAAGCGAGCCAGCATTTCGGCCACGGGTGCCGTTTCCTCCATGGTTTCCCCGCCAACGAACTGACGAAATATGGTATTTCGGATCAGGCCTTTTACCGGCAACCCGCAACGTAAAGCCCAGGGAGCCAATCGGGTTCCCAGTTTGACGATCCAGGACTTCCCCATGAGAGTGAACAGAAAATGGGCTTTTTTGAGTTCCCGGTCCGATTTGTACTGGAAAGCCAGTTCGGTATTGTCGAATGAAATGAGGGACTTCTTATCCATATGGATGGGATGGTTAGATGCGGTACGGAAAGCACCGTCATCGCATCATGCAAAGGTAGCCATAATAAAAAAAAGGAGGACGGATCCGTTAGATCGCCTGATGATTGAACGGCTGCAGCACCATCTCACTGACCACGCCGCTTGATGGCTGTTGGCATAGGAACCAAATGGCCTTTGCCGCCTCAGCAGCCAGGATCATTCTATCACGCTGCACCCGCAGGTCGATGCGGTCCCAGAACGGGGTATCCACACCCCCGAGATACAATTGGGTGATGCGGATATTGGTCCGCTTCAATTCTTCCCGGATACTCTGCAGCATACCGACCAGTCCGTATTTCGACGCGCAATAAGCGGCAGCACCTGCCATGGGAACCTTTCCCAGCACACCCGGAATGGAGATAACCAGTCCCTTGTTCCGTTCTTTCATAGCGGGAAGAAAGGCTTTCAACAGCAAAAAGGGAGCGATGAGGTTGGACTGAAGCGAACGATTCAGCTCATCGGCGCTGAGGGTATCAAAGGGACGGATGATGCCAATTCCGGACGCATTCACCAGAACGCCGATCTCGGGATAGACCTCAAAATAACGCTGTCTGAGGCGTTCCACATCGGCCGGATCGGAAAGTTCCGCCGCCTGGCAATATCGGCTATCCAGTCCGATAGAAGCGGCCAATTCCGCCAGTTTTTGGGGATCACGGCCCGTCAGAAAAATCCGGGCGCCGCTCTCCGATATCAAGCGGGCCGTTTCCCGACCGATCCCACCGGTGGCACCGGCCAGGAGGACATACGTATCGCGAAGTGATTCCATAAACCAGTTTACCTATCAACAAAACCAGGACCGGATTGTTCTGATTGTGTGCTCCCAGCCGCCTGCACCCTTTTATTTCCGCACCAGCTCCACAGGAGTCATCCGGCGCTGAATGAAAAGCGCACCGTCTGTCTCGTAGAGGAATCTCTTTTCTTTAGCCAGTATCCTTTTCACAAGCAAAAACTGGTCTTTCACCGCGCCTCGATGAAGGCGTACCAGGAAGAATTGGAAAAAAAAGCATTCCGCGTCAGCTATATCGAAGCCCATACCCCGGAATCCGACCTGAGGGCGCTGCTTCCCGCACTGAAAATCCAAGGGATCCGGGAGATACACTGCATCACGCCGACTGACCAATGGCTCGAAACCCGATTGCAACGATCGGCCCGTGAAAACCACCTAAAAATTATATGGTATCCCGACCCCCAGTTCCTCACGGATCTGGAAGATGGTCATGCATACTTCGATCGACGAAGGAGCTACTTCCAAACCGACTTCTATACATGGCAGCGCAAGGAACGAGGACTCCTGCTGGAACCCAACGGACGTCCGGTCGGTGGCAAATGGACCTTCGACAGCGAAAATCGGCTTCGGTTCCCCAAAGGGCGATCGGCCCCGGCCCTGAAATGGCCGACACAGCGACCCGTCACTGCGGAAGCGATCCGGTACGTGGAGACACATTTCCCGTCGAACCCCGGCAGCATCGCTTCGTTCCTGTACCCCGTGACCACTGCCGATGCCCGTCGCTGGCTTTCGGACTTCCTGGACCACCGCCTCCATGATTTTGGCGCATACGAAGATGCCATGGTACGGAATGAGGGGGTCTTGCACCACAGTGTACTATCCCCCCTCCTCAATACCGGTCTACTCTCACCCCGGGAACTGATCGAAGGAGCCCTGGAAAAGGCCACACAGAACGATATACCGCTTGCATCGACCGAGGGCTTTATCCGCCAGGTTCTGGGTTGGCGGGAATTCATCCGGATGGTATACGTACGTGAAGGAAGCCGGCAACGCACCCAAAATTATTGGGGCTTTCGGCGCAAGATCCCGCAGACCTTTTGGACCGGCGAGACCGGCATACACCCGGTCGACACGGTCATCCGAAAAGTATTGAATACGGGCTATGCCCATCACATCGAACGGCTGATGGTACTCGGGAATTTCATGCTGCTCTGCGAATTCGATCCCGACGAAGTGTACCGGTGGTTCATGGAACTGTTCATTGATGCATATGACTGGGTGATGGTCCCCAACGTGTATGGGATGACGCAGTTCGCCGACGGAGGACTGATGACCACCAAGCCGTACATCAGCGGCAGCAATTACCTCCTTAAAATGGGCGACTGGGAAAAAGGCCCCTGGCAGGAAATTTGGGACGGGCTGTTTTGGCGGTTCATGCATGTGCACCGAGATTTTTTCTCCCAAAATCCCCGACTGGGCATGTTGCTGAAGACCTTCGACCGGATGAGTGCGGACAAACGGGAACAGCACCTGACAGCAGCGGATTCATGGCTTCGCAAACTCGACGCATGCGGATGAGAAAAAAACAAGACCTGCCTCAAAAGATCTGTGCAGCCTGCGGCCGCCCTTTCTCCTGGCGGAAAAAATGGGCCCGTTGCTGGGAGGATGTGAAATACTGCAGCGACCGGTGTAGGGGGAAAAACAAGGGTCGTTCGGTCTAGACCCCAGGTATGTCGTGCGGCACATACATCGAAACAGCCCCTTCCCCGGAATTTGGTACCCCCGTAGAACCAAGCGGGCTTTCGCTTGTTAGCATCAGCATGAACCCGTCATTCCCCGTCGACACCTTCTCGATACAGCACCGACTTGCGTCTGTGGATCCCGTTGGGTACGCACGTACCCGAAACTACTTACATGGCGGGGTCAGTCTGCTGTCCCCATACATCTCAAGAGGGTTCCTTTCCCCGAATGAGGTACTGCGGTCGGTCCTTGAACGGGGGTACGATCTTCGGGACATCGAGCCGTTCGTTCAGCAACTCGCCTGGCGGGAATTCTTCCAGCGCACATGGCAATGGCTGGAAGATGGGATCTTCACCGATATCCGCAGACGACATACCGGTGTGCGTCATCGCCAGTTACCGGTAGCACTTCCCGGTGCATCCACAGGTATCGAGGCAGTAGACCGGGGTATTCAGGAGCTGATGAAGA
>JBJOMF010000112.1:0-16955 GCA_046052505.1 Bacteroidota bacterium
TCGCGGACCACTGAAGGAAAGCTTTGCATAATTCTGCTTCTGATCGATCCCCAGGATCCGATCGGGGTTGTTTTTCTCCGGTCCGCCGAATACATGGGTTCCCGAGGTCAGCGGCGAGGCCGTGATATCATAGAGCGTATAGGCGTCGGGGCGCTCCAGTCGGATGATCTCACTGTGATGCCGGTCGCCCGACAGGAAGAGCACGCCACTGATCTTGTTGTCGCGCAGGAAATCCAAGAAGGCCTGGTACTCCACCGGAAAGTTCCGCCACTTGTCGAAGGGGGAAACCACATTGAGGGCCTGGCTGCCCAGTGCGATGATCTTGAAGGTGGCATTGCTATGAAGCAGGGAATTCCTGAGCCAGTCGAGTTGCTGCTTTCCCAGCATTTCCTTTTCGGGGTTGGGCCTGCCATTCACTGAATCGGGCATATCGTCGGCGCTGCGCCACCAGCGGCCGTCGGTCAGGAAGAGGTCCACATCCCCATAGCTGGACATCGTGTAGGTGCCCTGTCCGTTCTCTCCATAGGAGGGATTGCACCAATAACTCTTCCAAATCTGGCGGCTGGTCTCTTTCAGCACATAGTTCTTTCCGATGTTATTGGGACCGTAGTCGTGGTCGTCCCAGATCGCGAGCTGGGGCATGGCCTTCCAGAAAGGCTGCAGCACGGGCAGCGAGCGATCGTGCCGGGCCCGGTTCCACAGCCCCCACTCACTGAAATAATCCACTTCCCGGGTATACCAGGCATCTCCCAGCCAGAGCATGAAGGCCGCCGGTTCGTTGGCCATGGTCTCGAATATCGAGGAATCGCCCCCATAGGGTTTTCCGGGACGGTCGTACAGGGGCTCATTGAAAAACGAGCAGGATCCGGCCAAAAAACTGAAGTCGGGAGCTGGCTTGCGCCATTGCCAGAGGTCCTTGGTGGTAAAGCGCCCGCCCCGGCCCGAGGCCTTGTTATTCACGAGGATCGAATACTCGTACGTCGTGTTGATCTCCAGCCCCCCGATCGTGAACTGAACAGGGTTGAATTCCTGGCCGAGACTGCCGGTGTAACGGATGGTCTTTTTGACGGCATCCCCCTGACGTTGGTACTGGAGGGATACGGAACGCACGTCGGAAGACACCTCCACCCAAATCTTGGCGTCGCGCAGTTCCACCGGTCCCAGCATGGGGCCTGATAGGACTCGGGGCTGGGCCCCGATAACGGCTGAAAGGCTCAGAAAAAAGAGGGATAATACGACCTGTTTCATGGAGGCTTGTTTTTCGGGAGTGAGGAGCAGGGCAAAAGTAAAAAAGCCCCGCGGATGAGGCGGGGCTTTCTTTATGGAAGCAATTTGATTACTGCTGTATGTTCAGCAAGCGGCATACTTGTTCGTAGCTCATGGACTTCAGCTGCGATTCAGTGTATACCTGACCGTTGATCTCACAGGCCTTCTCTGCTGTGCGACCACCGGCAACGCCACCGGGGATCAGGACATAGCGGAACTGTGCGCCTCCACCCAATGAGGTGAAGGGAACAGGAATGCCCGAATTGGCCGGCTGCCAGAAGTAGAAGATGATCCGGTTCAGAGCGGGACGAGCGCCTATTTCATAAATACTGGATCCATTTACAAAAGTAAGAGGCATGGGTTGCGGGAGATTATTGGATGGGACCCACCGAACATACGTGATGATGACGCCCTGATCCAATATGGAAGCGGAAAGACTAGGAGCAGCCGCGATCATGCGCTTGGCATTTCCAGCGGGCGGAACGGCAAGTGAATTCATCACGGTGTCAGCCCAAGGGCCTTCATTGATCCAGCCAGAATAGATAACATTGGCAGTACCTGCAGGACCAACAGGACCCTGAGGACCGGTAGGACCGGTGGGACCGGCAGGACCCGTGGGACCAACAGGACCGGCAGGACCGGTAGCTCCGGTGGGACCGGTTGGGCCTTGGATGCCCTGAGCACCGGCAGGACCTTCAGGACCTTCCTTGGTACAGCTAACGGCTAAAAAAGTTATGGCTAACGCAAAGAGAGAGAGGAGATTGATCTTTCTCATAAACTGATGATTTGGCTGTTAATTGGTTTCGGTCTTAAAAGTAAAAGGATTTTCCATTTTCACCAAGAGAAATTTCAAGATCCGCGAAAAAACACCCCCCACCCGCCTCCGGGGACGGAAAAACGGGGGGTGAAAAGGCGGTCCCAACCGCTATCTTTGGGCCCAAAAACTTCCACATGAAGCTGCGCTATAAACACTGTTTACTGGTGGGCATAAGTGCCCTTTACCTGCAAGCCAATGCCCAATTCAGCAAAGGGGACCGAATGGTGGGGACCACCCTGGGAAGCCTGGTTTACAACTCAGGTAGTTCGGACATTAATGTGGATCAGGTGGGAAGCAACACCTCCAAAACAACAAATTACAACCTGAACCTGGCCCCCAATCTGGGCTGGTTCATCTCGGACCAGACGGCCGTGGGCGCCACGGTCGTTCTGAACCCCGCCTCCGGCAAGGTGAGTTATGAACAGAACGGATCCACCTTTCAGCGCGACAATTCCAAGACCTTCAATATCGGTCTGGGGGCCTTTGTGCGCCATTACCTGAAAAACAGTCCGTCCTGGATGCCTTACGGACAGTTCGGTTTCAATTTGGGCATCAGCAGCCTCAAGACGGACGGCGTGTTTTACGGAGGTTCCGGTACGAGTGCCTACAAGCTCAGCTACGACGGGAGTTCCAGCGGCGGTTTCTATGCGAATGCCGGCTTTCAGGCAGGAATGACCAAGATGGTCGGGGCCAATGCGGGCCTGGACCTTTATCTGGGTTATACGTACTCGTACAACAACAACACGTTTGAAAAGACGACCCTGCGGGATATCGGTAACAACGGCAGCGTGGACGAGACACTTAAAAACAAGACCACCACGAAATTCACCAACCACGGGTTCATCATCGGCGCCGGATTCCAGATTTTCATCCGGGGAAAGAAGAAATAATCGGATTTTGACACGAAATAAAAAACCCGGGCAAGCCCGGGTTTTTTTTATGATAGATGTGTTTCGGTCACTTGTTCATCATCTGCTTGGCCTCGATGCTTAGGGTGGCATGCGGCACGGCGCGCAGGCGGGCCTTATCGATCAGTTTTCCGGTCACCCGGCAGATGCCGTAGGTCTTGTTCTCGATGCGCATCATCGCCTTTTCCAGGTGATCGATAAACGTGATCTGGCGACTGGCCATCTGGCTGAGTTGCTCCCGTTCCATACTCACGCTGCCGTCCTCCATGGTCATGTAGCGGGCCTCGTCCATATCGCCCCCTTCATCCTTGCGGGTGATCAGTCCCTGCAGGTAGGAAAGTTCCTTTTTGGCGGCATCCAGCTTGCGCTGGATGATCTCGCGGAACTCGGCCAGATCGGAATCCGAATAGCGCATGGTGGGCCCTGAACTGGGGGAAGGGCCTTTGGCATCCAGGATGGACTTGGTGAACTCCGGCTCATACCGAACCGAGCTCCGGGTCGTCGTTTTCGGGATCGATACTTTTGCCGGTTTGGGCTGCTCCTTTTTCACTACGGGTTGCACTTTGGGCTTCACGGAAACCAGGGTCTTGGGATCCACGGAACCCGGCTTCTTGACCACGGGCTTAGCCGCCACGGGCTGCGGTTTGGCGGGAAGGACCGGCTTGGCTGCAGGCTTCGGGGCAGGCTTGGGTGCCGGTCTGGCGGCCTTGATGACCGGTTTGGGTGCCGGCTTTTTAGGCAACGCCTTACCAGAGGCGGGCTTAACGGCCGGTTTCTTTGCTGCAACCTTGGGCTTGGAGGCGGATTTTTTCACGGTTTTCTTGGGAGCCGGTTTTTTCGCGGCCGCCTTTTTAGGAGCGGGTTTGACAGCTTTTTTCGGGGCCTTCTTCACGGCGGCCTTCTTTTTCGTTGCCATAGATTACCCTTTTTTTGAAACAATCACATTTAACGAAACATCATTCACTTCGATCGGGGTTCCTGCTCCCGTAAGGGGAGCGAATTCCAGCGTATCCGCCAGAATTTCGGCGCAAATATAGTCTTTATACCCTGCCAATGATTCTTTGATCCCGGACCCTGATTCCACGGTCACGTCAATGCGGTCGGTGAGGTCAAAACCGCTGTCTTTACGGATCTTTTGGATGCGGTTCACGAACTCCCTGGCATGGCCCTCTGCCTCTAATTCCGGAGTCAGGGTGATATCAAGGGCTACGGTGAGGCTACCCTTGGATGCAACCGTCCAGCCCGGGATATCCTCACTGCTGATCTCTGTGTCGGCGAGCTGCAGCATTACTGGCTCATTATCAATCATCAGCTTGGTCTCCCCGGTCTTTTCCAGCAGCGCGATGTCGGTTTGCCCGAACTGCTGTAATGCGGCAGAAACGGCCTTCATTTTGGGCCCTAACCGCTTGCCAAGTGCCACGAAGTTGGGCTTGATCTTTTTGCGGATGAAGGTATTGTCGGGATCGAGATACTCGATCCGCTTGACGTTCACTTCCGCCTGAATGAGTTCCTCCACCCGTTCCAATTGGGCCTTCATGGTCGGGTTCATAACAGGAATGAGTACTTTTTGTAGGGGTTGCCGGACCTTAATATTGACTTTTTTCCGGAGCGAGAGCACCAGCGAGCAGACCTCCTGTGCCAGCCGCATGCGCTCTTCCAGCCCCCCATCGATGGTGGCAGGGTCGGCCACGGGAAAATCGGTATGGTGTACCGAGTTCACTGCAAAGCGACCCGTAACGGCATTGAGCCGCATGAAGACTGCATCACTGAAGAACGGGGAGATGGGTGCGATGAGGCGGGTGACGGTCTCCAGACATTCATACAACGTCTGATAGGCACAGATCTTATCGATCTCGTATTCTCCCTTCCAGAACCGCCGGCGGCAGAGACGCACGTACCAGTTGCTGAGCTGCTGGTCCACAAAATCCTCGATCAGACGACCCGCCTGGGTCGGCTCATAATCGTCCATGGCGGCCGTGACTTGCTGCACCAGGGAGTGCAGGGTCGACAGGATCCACCGGTCGATCTCGGGTCGCTCCTGCAGAGGGATACGCGGTTCGGAGAACCGGAACCCGTCTACATTGGCATAAAGGACGAAGAATTGGTAGGTGTTGTACAGGGTGCCGAAAAATTTGCGCTGCACTTCCCGGATGCCCTCGATATCGAATTTGAGGTTATCCCAGGGCGAGGCGTTGGTGATGAGGTACCAGCGGGTGGCATCCGCCCCGTAGGTCTCGATGGTCGCAAAAGGATCCACCACATTCCCCAGCCGCTTGCTCATCTTATTCCCGTTCTTGTCGAGCACCAGACCGTTGCTGACGACCGTTTTGTACGCTACCGAATCGAAGACCAATGCCGCGATCGCATGCAGGGTATAGAACCAGCCTCGGGTCTGATCGACACCCTCGGCGATGAAATCGGCCGGGAAAGCCTCTTTCCATTCCTCCCGGAACGGCAACGGGTCGCCGGCTTTGAGCTTATCTCTGTCCAGGCCCCATTGCGCATAGGGCATGGCGCCAGAATCGAACCACACATCGATGAGATCGGGCACCCGCTTCATGGGCTGGCCGGTCGGGCTGACCAATACGATCTCATCCACGAAGGGCTTGTGAAGGTCGAGCCCTTCCTCCTGCTCGCCAAAGGGAAGCCGGGACATGAGCCCCGCCGCCACGGCCTTTTGGGAGGCCTCGATCAGTTCGGGTATGCTGCCGATACAAACTTCCTCGGTGCCATCTTCGGTACGCCAGATCGGGAGGGGGGTACCCCAAAATCGGGAGCGGCTCAGGTTCCAGTCGACCATGTTCTCCAGCCAGTTGCCAAAGCGCCCTTCACCGGTGGAACGCGGCTTCCACTGGATGGTCTTGTTCAGTGCCACCATGCGGTCGCGCAGCGCCGTGGTACGGATGAACCAGGCATCCAGGGGATAATATAGTATCGGCTTGTCCGTACGCCAGCAATGCGGATAGCTGTGTTCGTATTTCTCAACACGGAAGGCCCGGTTCTCCTTTTTCAGTTTGACGGCGATATCCACGTTCACATCCACATAAGCGGGGTCGTCCTTGTAATTTTTCACGTACCGCAGACTGAACTCCCCCAGCCCATCTACGAAACGGCCTTCCCGGTCGACCAGGGTGAGGATTCCGATCTGGTATCTTTTGCCCACCTTGAAGTCGTCGGCCCCGAAGGCCGGGGCGGTATGCACGATCCCGGTGCCGTCCTCGGTGGTCACGAAGCCGTCGGCAAGCACCCGGAACGGCCTTGCATCGGGGGTGATGGCATGGACCGCTTCGAGGGAATTCGCCTCGAACGGCAGCAACTGTTCATACGTGCAACCTTCGAGGTCGGAACCCTTGCATTCGAGCACGACCGACCAGGGCAGCTGTTTGCCGTCCTTCGCATAAGACCCTGGATCGGCACCCTCGTTTTCGGGCCTGAAATAGTTTCCTAACAGGGATTTGGCAAGCACGACCTGCACCGGGAGGTGGGTGTAGGGATTGATGGTTCGTACCAGCACATAATCAATGGAAGCACCCACGGTGAGCCCCAGATTGGAGGGCAGGGTCCAGGGAGTGGTGGTCCAGGCCAGGAAGAAAACCTCTGCACCATGAACCGCATCGTGTAGAAAACGGCTCTTGTCGTCCTGTACGGCCCGGAACATAGCCACGCAGCTGGTATCCTTGACCTCCTTGTAAGTGCCGGGCTGGTTGAGCTCATGGGAACTGAGGCCTGTACCTGCCGCGGGGGAATAGGGTTGGATGCTAACGCTCTGGTAGAGAAGTCCTTTTTTATACAGCTCCTTGAGCAGCCACCAAAGTGTCTCGATATACCCATTGCGGAAGGTGATGTAGGGATCGTCAAGGTCCACCCAATAACCCATCTTGCGGGTGATATCATCCCACTTGTCCTTGTAGCGCAACACGGCCTCACGGCATTTGCGGTTGTAGTCCGCCACGGAGATCTTCTTTCCGATATCCTCCTTGGTGATACCGAGTTCCTTTTCCACCCCCAGTTCGATCGGAAGTCCATGGGTGTCCCAGCCGCCCTTTCGTTTGACCTGAAACCCTTTCATGGTCTTGTAGCGGCAGACGAGGTCTTTCAGGGTACGGGAGATCACGTGGTGGATGCCCGGCATGCCATTGGCGCTGGGCGGACCCTCGTAGAAAACAAAGGAAGGGGCCCCCTGGCGCAGGGAGATGCTTTTCTCAAAAGATTGGTCTGCAGCCCATTGGGCCAGCATCTCCGCCTCGAAAGCAGGCAGGTCCAATCCCGGAAATTCCTGATAAGCAGCGCGCATGGCCTAATAAAATGGCTGCAAAGTTACGGAAAGCACCAGGTAACCCGATGAAAAAAGCCATCCGGTAAAGGACGGCTTCAGCTGATGAACAAGGAAATTGAATCACTCCACCACCACGATGCCCTTGGCAAGCACCCGTACCTCTTTCTGAGGCTCCTTGATGGCCTCGATCTCTTCCCTGGATTTACCTGCATCCTCGGCATAGTGCTTCAGTTCAGCCACCGAGGTCGTCTTTATCTTGAGCTCGCCATCGATCACCACGGTCTTTCCTTTAGCCGCTACGGGCAAGAAAAATGCGTAATCCTTCATCTTCACCATGGCCGATTGCCCGTCGGGCAGTTCGAGCTTGATCCAGCATCCTTTTTTGGAGCATACATCCGTGACCTTGGCGCGCACCTTGGTATCGATGGCATCAGCGCCATCCTTCAGCTTTTGGACCACGTCCTGAAAAGGTACGGCCCCTTCGGTACTGACCTGCTGACCATACCACTCACCGGGCTTGGCCTCGCCCTCCGGAGGCTGGGCTTTTAGGGTAAGAGTGAAAAGGGAAAAGCCGCACAGCAGAAGATAGTATTTCATGTGAATTCGTTTTCTGTTGCAAAGATATTCATTCCGGGATAATGGGCAGCCTTGAAAGTCGAAGCATGACCGAACGGCCGCGTATGGAAGCATTGATCGCCGCTGGAGCTTTTGAGTAGTGCGCAGCGCCTGTTACCGCAGCAGCTCACAGGGTTTGAGTCCGGTATGTTTTTTGAATGCGGTGGAGAAATGGGAAATGGAGGAATATCCCAGCAGCAGGGACACTTCGGTCACGCTTAACCCCTTCTCATAAAGAAGAAATTTGGCATGTTCCATCCGCTGGCTTTGGTAAAATTCAAAGACCGTTGTTCCGAACAACTCCTTGAACCCCTTCTTGAGATAACACTCGTTGATGGCCACTTTACGGCTGAGCTCCTTGATGGTAATGGGCTCACCGATCTGATCCAGGAGGATGGAGCGGGCCCGGACGATCTTCTCCCGATCCTGCTCGTTCGCGAGGAACTTGCAGTGAACGACATCGATCTCTTTTTCACCCAGCATGCAGTCCAGGCTGTAAAGTAGCAGCATCTGGGTTTGTGCATTGACAAAAATATTCTCAAAAGTGTCTTGATAATGGTGGTTGAGCAGGCCCTCCAGAGCCATACGGGTCTTTCCGCAGAGCGGCAGGATCTTGGTTAAGGAGGATGCGTGACGGAAGCGCAGGATATTATCGGTCAGGGTATCGGTGCCGCGGCGGGGTTTGATGAATTGGCTCAGCTGCGCCGGTGAGAACCGGAACCGTACCACGTCCACGCTATCCACCCGTTCCATACACGTGCGCGATGCACTGAACTGGCAACGGTCGCACTCCGTATCCTTTTTCCGGCAATAAACGTTCCCGCTGACACAAAACCGTAGCTCCAAAAAATTCGACCGAGGGGCTTTTTTCTCGTAGTGGTATACCAGCATCCCCGTATCCTCCACGTTCCAGCGGGGAAGCCGGTGATACCGGTGAATGGTATACTCCACCGATCCGGGTATCTGCTGCACTTTTTTCTGCAAGAGCTGAAGCGGCTCCTGCAACAGCGAATTCCGGGTGGCCCGTTCCAGTATGTCGGGAGGGTGATGCATGGACCTGCAAAGTTACGCAATTTCCGCCGCCTGGCAGGTGGTGCAAGAGGTCTTGATTTACAGGCCTATACAAGCAACAAAACCTATTTTGGGACGAACCGCTACCTTTGTCCGACCGGAAAGAACCATGATCCACCCCCATACTTATATTCATCCCAATGCCCGGCTGGCGACCAATGTCAAAGTGGACCCCTTCACGGTCATCCACCAGGATGTGGAGATCGGCGACGGCACTTGGATCGGATCGAACGTGACCATCATGGAAGGCGCCCGGATCGGCAAGAACTGCCGCATCTTCCCGGGTGCCGTGATCTCTGCCATACCACAGGACCTCAAGTTCCAGGGCGAATACTCCAATGTGATCATCGGAGACGGTACCACCATCCGGGAATTTGTGACCATCAACCGGGGTACCAAAGACCGCGAACGCACCGTGATCGGTAAGAACTGCCTGATCATGGCCTACTGCCATTTCGCGCACGACTGTATCGTGGGCGACAACTGCATCACCAGCAACAATACGCAGGTGGCGGGGCACGTGACGATCGGCGACTGGGCCATTCTGGCCGGCATGTGTGCGGTACACCAGTTCGTGAAGATCGGCGCCCACTCGTTCATCAGCGGCGGCTCCTTGGTCAGCAAGGACGTCCCCCCCTATATCAAAGCCGGACGCACGCCTCTCAGCTACGCCGGCGTGAACTCCATCGGCCTGAAGCGGCGTGGCTTCAGCGTGGAACGTATCAATCACATCCTCGACATCTACCGGGTCCTCTACAACAAAGGCCTCAATACCAGCCAGGCGGTCGAATTCATCGAGGAGGAGATGCCGGCCACCGACGAACGCGACGAGATCGTCACCTTCATACGAGAGAGTGGCCGCGGCATCATCAAACGCTTCACCAAAGGCCATCCCGATGACGATCTGCCTGTCTGATGCGGGAAAACGGTACAACCGCGACTGGATCTTCCGTCACCTCAGTTACACGTTCGAGCCCGGAGGGCGTTATGCCATCACGGGACCAAACGGATCCGGAAAGAGTACGCTCCTGCAGGTGCTAGGCGGCAGCATGCTCACCAGCGAGGGTCGGATCGAATGGACAATCGACACCAAAATGATCGGGCCGGAAAACATCTACCGGCAAGTATCCTTCTGCGCTCCCTACCTGGAGCTGATCGAGGAAATGACGCTGCGCGAGTTCCTCCGCTTTCATCAGTCCTTCAAGCCCTTTATGGCAGGACTGGATACAAACACCGCCATCGATCGGGTCGGCCTGGGGAAGGCCGCGGGAAAGCAGTTACGCAATTTCTCTTCAGGAATGAAGCAGCGTGCCAAACTGGCCCAATGCCTCTTCTCTGACACACCTGTTGTCTTATTGGACGAACCCTGTACGAACCTTGACCGGAGCGGGATCGAACTGTACCATGAATTGGTCAGTACCTACTGTCCGGGACGGCTGGTCATCGTGAGCAGCAATGATGAGGTGGAATACCGGTTCTGTACCCGGCGGCTGGATATCAGCCAGTGGAAACAACTCATGCCGTCCGATCCATCACCGCATTGAAAGAGCGGATCACTTCGATAGTACGTCACGGGCACAATCCGCCCCAATGTCCATCATGCCCGCTTCATCGTTATTGGCCTCCGACTCGGACTTGTATTTCCGGTACGCCTTTTCAGCAGAACAATCACAGATCTGATCCAGTTGAGCAGCCGTGAACAGGCTGGAGGTCTCTTTGTCTTTTTTAGCCTCCTTCATGCAATCATCGTAGATGTATTTCTTTGACCACTCCTTTTTCCCACAGGAAAAAAGGACGGCCAACACCAGAAATAAGGGGATCGTACGCATAACTAGTTTCGCAGTTTAAGTGAACGTCATCAGCGCTGGCTGGCGATGAGCAAGTTGAGGTCGGTGTATTTCAGGTCGAAGCGCTGGCTCAGGTAGAAATTGGTGAGCGCCCCTTTGAAAAGATAGATGCCATGTCGGAGGTGAACCTTGTGCCACAGCAGGTGCTCAAAACCGCCCTCCTGACCCGCTTCGAGTAACAGCGGCATCAGGACATTGCTGATGGCCTGTGATGCCGTTCGGGCAATCCCGTATGGGATATTTGGGACGCAGTAATGGATCACGCCGTTTTTTCTGTAGACCGGCTGCTCATGCGAGGTCAGTTCGGAGGTCTCGAAACAGCCCCCCCGATCGATGCTCACATCGATGATGACCGATCCCGACCGCATGTTGCTGACCATTTCCTCTGTCACAACAAGTGGCGTACGACCGGTTTCCGATCCCAGAGCCCCGACGGCCACCTCACAGGTTTTGAGTTGCTTGGCCAGCATGCGGGGCTCGATCACCGAGGTCCACATGCGCTGTCCGATATTGTTCTGCAGGCGCTTCAACCTGTATACGTTGTTATCGAAGACCTTCACCGAAGCACCGAGTGCCAGCGCGGCCCGGGCCGCATATTCGCCCACGATGCCCGCCCCGATGATAATGACCTTGGTAGGGGCGATCCCCGAGATACCGCCGAGCAGTACCCCTTTGCCGTGATTGGCCGAGCCCAGGTATTGGGCGGCGATCAGCATCACGGCACTACCAGCGATCTCACTCATGCTGCGTACGATCGGGTAGGAATCACTATCATCCTTCAGGTTCTCGAACGAGATGGCCGTGATCCGCTTCTCCATCATCCGCTCCAGGATCGAAGCCTTCAGAACGGTCAGGTGGATGGGGGAAATGATGATTTGGTTGAGCTGGAGCAGGTCCAGGTCCTCCTCGATGACCGGCGCGCTTTTTACCAGTATGGGTGCCTGGAACACGTCGGCCCTGTTGTACACGATCCGGGCGCCGGCCTCGCTGTAGTCCTTGTCGGCGTAATGGGAAGCCTCACCCGCATTGTGCTCGATCACAACCTGATGACCGCTGCCCACCAGCACGCTCACGGCATCCGGTGTCAGAGCGATGCGGTTTTCCTGAAAGGCGATCTCTTTGGGTATGCCGATGGTCATCCCCTCGGGCTTGGGCCGTACATCCAGCGTTTCCTCCAGCGTCTCATAGCTGAACGAGGTGCTGATCAGGGGTTTTTGCTGACTCATCGAAGGCGGTTGGTGGTGGGTCACCGGTTCTGTGACCGGCTGGTTCAATCAATCAAATGTACCTATTTCTCCCCGATTTTCACCCGGCGGGTATGTGTATCCAGCGGCTCGATGAACACGTGGACCGTTCGTTCCGGAAAGATCCCGGGCGCCCGCTCAGGCCATTCGACCAGACAGCATTCATCGCCGTGCAGGAGGTCCTCGATACCGGCCTGAACGGCCTCCGCCTCATCCCGCAAGCGGTAGAGGTCGATGTGATAGACCGGTCGGTCGGCACCGCCCACGTGACAGTGGTATTCGTTGACCAGCGAGAAGGTGGGGCTGGCAACGACATCCCGGATCCCAAGCCGGGCGCAGAGGGCACGGATGAGGGTGGTCTTGCCGGCACCCATCTCCCCATGAAACGCGATGACCGGGCGGTCACCCGCATAGGTCCAGAGGCCAGCCGCGACCGCACTCATGTTATTCGCCGAAAGGATCCATTCCATCTGACAAATGTAAGACGCAGGGACTGCAGCGAGACCGGATTTACATTCCCGGTTTCGGCTGCCAAGGTCGCAGGGGTTTGGTAGCTTTGCTCCATGGACACGGTTCAATGGAAGGTGGAAGGGATGGATTGCAGCACCTGTGCGATCAATATCCAAAAGTATCTCGAAAGGGAAGGCATGAAGCAGGTTCGAGTGAACTTTGCCACTGGTGATGTGCACTTCGTTGCTGGCACCGGGTATTCGGCCGACCGGCTGCAGAACGGCATCCGGGGCATGGGCTACTCGATTCAGGAAGGGCCCGCATCCGAAGAAAACCGACGCCGACCGTTCCTGTCGACCCACCTGCAGCGCTTCTGGTTCTGCCTCCCTTTCACCGCGCTGTTGATGCTGCATATGGTGCCCGGCCTTCACTGGCACTGGCTCCTCAATACATGGGTGCAGCTGGGTCTTGCCCTTCCCGTATATGCTGTTGGCATGCGCTACTTCGGTGCCAGTGCTTGGAAGAGCCTGCGCAACCGCATGCCCAACATGAACGTGCTGATTACCCTGGGTGCCACGGCGGCCTTCGTATACTCACTCTATGGTTCCCTCTCCGGCCAGGCGGAGCAGTATATGTTTTATGAAACGGCCGCAACGATTATCACCTTGGTATTCCTCGGAAATTATCTGGAAGATATGTCGATCGCTTCCACCCAGCGGGAACTCAAGAAGCTCGTCCGTTCGCAAAAGGTGATGGCCAACATGATCGCGTTCGATGACCAGCACCGGGAACAGATCTTTCCGGTGGAGAATACACAGCTCCGGGTAGGCGACCTGATCCTGATACGCAGTGGGGAGCAGGTTCCGATCGATTGTAAGATCCTATGGGGCGATGTGCATGTGAACGAAGCCATTATAACCGGCGAGAGCGTACCCGTACATAAAATTCAGAAGGACCGCCTGATCGGCGGAAGTATCGTGACCGACGGGACCGTGAAGGCCCAGGTGACCGCAACAGGGAAGGATACCGTATTGTCCGGCATCATCCAGCTGGTCAGGCAGGCACAGGGAGAAAAGCCACCGGTACAGCTGCTGGCGGACCGCATCAGTGCGGTCTTCATCCCATTGGTGCTGGGTATCGCCGTTGTGACGCTGGCCGTGAACTGGTGGGTGCTGGAGGCCTTCACCCCTGCGCTGATGCGCAGTATCGCAGTCCTGGTAATAGCCTGTCCCTGCGCCATGGGGCTGGCCACACCAGCCGCTATCGCGGTCGGCATGGGACGCGCGGCCCGTACCGGTATCTTATTCCGGAATGCCACCACCCTCGAAGCCTTCAAGGACATCAAACAAGTGGTGTTCGACAAGACCGGCACCCTGACGACGGGTAAATTCAACCTATCCGGTTACCGGGTCCTCGAAGGAGACGATCTGTCGTTCCGGCAGGCGGCCTACAGCCTGGAAAAATACTCCAACCACCCCATTGCAATGGCCATTCGTGACGAATGGAAAACCCGGGATGAGATCGTCTGGAAGAAGATCGAAGAGGTGAAAGGGATGGGCATGAAGGCCGAGGATAAGGACGGACATATTTGGTGGGCCGGCTCGTACCGGGCGGCCACCGGCCTCACGGACGAACTCGGCCACAATATTTACCTCACCCGCGATGGAAAGCTACTGGGATGGATCGATGTGACCGATGAGATCCGACCCGAAGCCCGAGGGGTGATCGACTACCTGCATGGCCGTTCCATCCGTACCATTCTGCTCAGCGGCGACCGCCGGGAAAAATGTGAGACGCTGGCTGCGACCCTGGGCATCGACACCGTCTTCTCCGAACAGCGTCCGGAACAAAAGCTGGAAAAGATCGGTCAGCTCAACAGCGAAGCCCCCACGGCCATGGTAGGCGACGGCATCAATGATGCCCCTGCACTGGCAAGGGCCACCATCGGCGTTTCGATGAACGAGGCTTCGCAGATCGCCGTACAAACGGCACAAGTGGTTCTGATGAACCATGGACTAAAGAACCTGCCGACCGCCTTAGGTCTTGGGCGGCACACCTACATCACGATACGCGAGAACCTGTTCTGGGCCTTCGCCTACAATATCGTCGCCATTCCCGTAGCGGCCTTTGGACTGCTGACCCCGACCTTCGGTGCATTGGTGATGGGCTTCAGCGATGTGGTGCTGGCCATCAATTCAGTCCGGCTTTTCATCAAGAAAGTGACCTGAGCGGTCTAATGCGGATTTCGGTACTTTGAACCTGAATGCTACCCGACGGGGTATTCCATGAAACAGGATGACGCGCCCATATACCCGACTGAAAGACTCCAGGAACTGCTGCAGACCTACTGGGGGCACGCCGCATTCCGGCCGGGGCAGGAAGCGGTCATCCATTCGGTTCTTTCCGGCCATGATACCCTGGCACTCATGCCCACCGGGGGAGGAAAATCGCTCTGCTACCAATTGCCCGCCCTGTTGCTCGAGGGACTCTGCCTGGTCGTTTCCCCACTGATCGCCCTGATGAAGGACCAGGTCGAGAGCCTCCGACGGAAGAACATCACCGCCTTCGCTCTCTATGCGGGTATGGGCCGGCGTGAGGTCATGCAAACACTGAAAGTCGCCTCGGAAAGCAACTGCCGTTTTCTGTATGTATCGCCTGAACGGCTGGAAACAGCCCTGTTCCGGGAATACCTCCCCGGTCTGCCGATCCGGTTGATCGCGGTGGATGAGGCACACTGCATCTCCCAATGGGGATACGACTTCCGACCGCCCTACCTGAGGATCGCCGCGCTGCGGGAGGAATTACCGGATGTTCCGGTACTGGCACTGACGGCATCCGCCACCCCAGCCGTTCAAAAGGATATCTGCGAACGACTGCTGCGGCCCGGTACCCGAACTGCACATAAACCCTTTGCCGGTTGGAGGGTGTACCGACAGTCGTTCGAACGCCCCCAACTCTCTTACAGCGTTTTTAAGACAGCATCCAAACCGAACAAGATCCGGGAGATACTGGAAAACGTACCCGGCTCCGCGATCATCTACTGCCGGAGCCGAAAAAAGACCCGTGAGATCAGCGAACTGCTGACACTGCACGGCCTGTCGGCATCGTATTATCATGCGGGGCTCACCGCTGATGAACGTCAGGAGCGGCAGGAGGCTTGGACGCGGGGCCGGATACGGGTGATCACATGCACCAATGCCTTTGGCATGGGAATCGACAAGCCTGATGTGCGGGTTGTCATCCATGCCGACCCGCCCGACTGTTTGGAAAATTATTATCAGGAGGCCGGACGGGCGGGTCGCGACGGTCATCGTTCCTACGCCGTATTGCTGTACGATGCACGCGACCTAGAGGAGCTGGACGCCCTACCGGAGCAACGCTTCCCCTCCGACGCTGAGATCCGGGAAACCTATCAGGCCCTAGCCAACTACTTACAGATTCCGGCAGGCTCCGGACAGGGTGAATACCGGGACTTCGACCTGCAGGATTTCCTGAAAAAATTCCAGGCAGACGGTACCCGTACCCTGAATGTGCTGCGGATACTGGAACAGGAAGGACTGCTAACCTTCAACGAACAACTGTTCCTTCCTGCTACCGTGGGCTTTACGACCGGAAAGGAATACCTCTATGAATACGAAAAATCACATCCCGACCAAGAGCCGCTGATCAAGTCGTTGCTTCGTTCCTATGCGGGGATTTTCGATATGCCGGTGCCGATATCTGAAAAACAACTAGCCCGGCTGCTCCGGGTACCGACCGAGCAGATCTCCCAGCAGTTACGACAACTGCAGCAAACCGGCATCATCGAATACCGGCCGCAAAAAGACCGGCCGCAGTTGTTCTTTCCCGTTCCGCGGTTGCGCACCGAGAACCTTCGTCCGGACCGACAGGCATTGACGATGCGCAAAAAGGTACTCACCGAACGAATCGCATCATTTTGCCGGTACATCACCGAACCGGCACAGTGCCGGGCACGCTACATCGCCTCCTACTTCGGCGACACCTCCGTACGGGCCTGCGGGATCTGCGATCATTGCCAGAAGCAACGTTCAACCTCGATCGACAAGGCGGAGTTCGATCAGCTTCGTCACCGGCTTCTCAACCTGGTTAAATACGAATCGATGCCGGTTTCGCAGATTCCGGAAAAACTGGGCGGGGTGGACCCGGAACGGATCTGGAAGGTGATCGAATTCCTGCTTGCCGAGCAGGTACTGACCACGGACGCTTCCGGCAACCTGAGGCTGCACTGATCAGCGGCGACGGGAACGTCCGCCCAGGCCAAGTACCCCCAGCAAGGAACGAACAAGGGTGTTGCCTGCCGTACGGGTCATGCTACGGATCGTAGGGTCATCCAGCAAGGATCTCTTTCTGGGGGCGGGACGGTTTTCCGCCGCTTTCTCCGCTTTGGGTGATGCTGCCTCCCGTTCTGCCGCTTCCAACTTACGGGTGAGCAATTCGTAG
>JBJOMF010000113.1:0-8627 GCA_046052505.1 Bacteroidota bacterium
AATAAGCTTGGTCGGGTATGAACGTGCTCCAGCCGAGGCCAGCACCCCGTTCTGCAAAGGCGTTTCGCAGTCCGCGGTTCGCTGCCACCCCGCCGGCCAGGCAAACGGTTCGAATGCCCGTCTCCTTTACAGCCCTTTCGAGCTTATGAAGAAGGATGGAAATGATGCGGGCTTGTACGGATGCGCAGATGTCGGACAGGTTCTCCTGGATGAATCGCTGTTGTTCCTCATGCGTCGCCTCGAACTCCGGTTTGTACAAAAGGCTCTCGCCCGCGTTACGAAGAAAATACAGGACCGATGTTTTCAGTCCGCTGAAGCTGAAATCCAGCCCCGGCACTTTCGGCTCGGGGAATCGAAATCGGTCCGGGTCACCGAATGCCGCATGCCGGTCTATGAGTGGGCCGCCGGGGTAGGGGAGTCCCAGCAGTTTGGCCGTTTTGTCGAAGGCCTCGCCGGCGGCATCGTCGATGGTTTCTCCCAGCACCTGCATGGACAGCGGCCCATCGCAGCGTACGATCTGTGTATGGCCCCCGCTGACCGTAAGGCAGAGAAAGGGGAAGGACGGCCGCGGTTCGGCGATCAGGTTGGCCAGTACATGGGCCTGCATGTGGTGCACGGCGATGAGTGGTTTATCGAGTGCCTGTGCCATTGATTTCGCGAACTGGCTGCCGACCAGCAGGGAGCCGATCAGTCCGGGTGAACGGGTGAAGGCTACGGCATCGATCTCCTTTTGTACGATGTTCGCATCCCGGAGTGCCGTGTCTACCACCGGCACGATATGCTGCAGGTGTGCGCGTCCGGCCAGTTCAGGAACTACTCCGCCATAGCGTTCGTGCACCGGTTGTCCGGCGATCCGGTTCGAACGGATCTCACCATTGACGCACACCGAGGCGGCGGTTTCATCGCAGGAGGATTCTATGGCAAGGATCACGGGCATGGCGGTACGGGGTCTTATTTGCTGCGTATGGCGGCCACGGGGTCCATGCGAGCGGCCTGGCGGGCGGGGATGAAACCGGCCAGTACCCCCACGATGATACAGATCCCGATGGCCAGGGCCATATAACCTGTTGAAATGAACACCGGGAAGTTCAGGGCCTTCGTGAGTACCTGTGTGAGAAGGAATACTAGGGTCAGTCCGATCACGCCTCCGATCACGCACAGGAAGGCCGACTCGAGCAGGAACTCGGCCAGGATCACATGGCTTTTGGCGCCCACCGCTTTTTTGAGGCCGATCTGTGCGGTTCGTTCCCGTACCGATACGAACATAATGTTCGCTACGCCGAACATCCCTACGATCAGGGAGAGGGCGGCAATGGCCCAGCCACCCATATTCAGGCTCACAAAGGCCGAACTGATGGCGTCGCTGAAATCGTTGATGTCATTCAGGGTAAAATCATCATCCTTGGTGGGGGGTAATTTGTGCAGGGCCCGCATGGTACCGGTGAGATCGTCTTTCAATGCCTTGCTGCTGAGATTGTCCTGACCCTGGATCAAGATCAGGGGATCGGCCTTTTTCTCGTCCATGATATTTCGGGCATAGCGGTAGGAGAGTACCACGCTTTGGTCGAACTGCCAGCCGCCGATCATCGTCTTTCCTTGCTTTTTCATCACTCCGGTCACAAGGACCTTTTTACCCCGGCAGGAGATCTGTTTGCCGACTGCGATCTCCGGGGCGCCGAAAAGCTTTTCGGCCACTTCACTACCGATGACCGCTGCAGGATTGCCCTGACTGAAGTCGGCATCCGAAAGGTAGCGTCCATGCGAAACCTCTACCGGCTGTATCTGGCGGAAATCCTCCGAGATCCCGTAGATATTGACGCCGGACAGGCGGTTGTCGCCATAATCCACGTTGTCCTGCACATCGATCTTGAAGGCCGTGTACTTGGCCATGGGGGTCCGTTCCCGGATGAGGCGGACCTCCGCATAGGTCGGGGCCGGTCGCTTCACATATTTCCACCACGGAAAATTCGGACCGCCCCCCGCGCTGTAATCCCATTTGTCGAGGTAGATGGTGTTCGTGCCCAGCGATCGCACTTCATTTTGAATGTTCTGCTCCAGGCTGTTCACCGTGGCCAGCACCCCGATGATGCAAAAAATGCCGATCGTGATCCCGAACAGAGACAGGAACGTACGGAGTTTGTTCTTCCAAAGTTCCTGGAGGGCCATTTTAAAGCTGCTGCCGATGATCTCGAACGAACGCCGTATCATGTCACAAAAGTAACCCGTATTTCCCAAGAAGCCGTCTTGTTCCGGGTCCGAATCTCCGTCCAATGCCCCTCATGCCGTACCTTTGCGCCCCGAGAATACATTCCGTCCCACCCGTCATGAAGTACCAACAGGAGATAAAGCGCCGCCGGACCTTTGCCATCATTTCCCACCCTGATGCGGGAAAGACCACTTTGACGGAGAAATTCCTGCTTTTCGGCGGGGCCATCCAGGTGGCGGGGGCGGTCAAAAGCAATAAGATCAAAAAGCATGCGACCTCCGATTTCATGGAGATCGAACGACAGCGCGGCATCTCGGTGGCCACCTCGGTGATGAGCTTTGAGTACCATGATACCCTCATCAACCTGCTGGATACCCCCGGTCACAAGGATTTTGCGGAAGACACCTACCGGACCCTGACTGCGGTCGACAGCGTCATCCTGGTGGTTGACAGTGTGAACGGGGTGGAGGAACAGACCCGCCGCCTGATGGAGGTCTGCCGCATGCGAGATACGCCCGTGATCGTGTTCATCAACAAGATGGACCGCGATGGAAAGAACCGCTTTGATCTTCTGGAGGAGATCGAAAAGGAACTATCGATCCGGTTGCATCCCATGACCTGGCCGATCAACAGCGGGAAGGAATTCAAAGGGGTGTATGATCTGGATACCAAGAGCCTGCTGCTTTTCAGTCCGAATACGAAAGCCGATTCCGACAGCTTCGTCATCACCGACCTCGCCGAATCGGTGCTGGAGCAGAAGCTGGGTCAGGCCGATGCCGCGCGGCTGCGGGAAGATGTGGAGCTGGTGGACGGGGTGCACGGGCCCCTCCAGGTGGACGACTACCGGTCCGGCCAGGTCGCTCCGGTCTTTTTCGGTTCGGCCATCAACAACTTCGGGGTTCGTGAGATGCTCGATACCTTCATCCGCATCGCCCCTACGCCCCGGAGCCGGGCCACGACCGTTCGCCAGGTTGATGTGGGTGAGGAAAAGCTCAGTGGCTTCGTGTTCAAGATCCACGCCAATCTCGATCCCAGGCACCGCGACCGGATCGCTTTTTTCCGCGTCTGCTCCGGCCGCTTCGAGCGCAATAAATACTACCACCATGTGCGGCTCGACAAGGACCTCCGCTTCAGCAACCCCTACTCGTTCCTGGCACGCGACAAGAGCATCATCGAGGATGCCTACCCGGGCGATGTGGTCGGTCTTTTCGATACCGGCAACTTCAAGATCGGCGATACGCTCACCGAAGGGGAGGATTTCTTCTTTACCGGGATCCCTTCATTTTCTCCGGAGATTTTTAAAGAGGTAGTCAATAAGGATCCGATGAAAACCAAGCAATTGGAAAAAGGACTCCTGCAGTTAACGGATGAGGGAGTGGCACAGTTGTTCACCCAGTTCGGGGGTGCCAAGAAGATCATCGGCTGTGTCGGGGAGCTGCAGTTCGAAGTGATCCAGTACCGGCTCCTGCATGAATACGGCGCATCGGTCGTGTTCAACAGCCTGCCCTTCTATAAGGCCTGCTGGCTGACCTGTCCGGACCCGAAGAAGCTGCAGGACTTCCTTCGTTTCAAACAGGCACATGCGGGGGAGGACAAGGACGGTCATCCCATATACCTGGCCCAGAGCGAGTGGTTCCTGAACACGGAAAAGGCCAATCATCCGGATATCACCTTCCATTATACCTCGGAGATCCACAAATGAGCCAGACCATCTTTGAGACGGCCCGTTTGCGGGTGCGGCGGATGACCGTGACCGACAAGGACCATCTCTTTCTGCTTAACGGCGATCCCCGCGTCATGCAATACATACGACCGGTTAAGACCCGTGACGAGAGCGATGCCCAGCTGGAGGCCATTCTGGCAGATGATGCGACGAACCCCGCACAGTCGATGGGGCGGTGGGCAGTGGAAGAAAAGCGTACCGATCGTTTCGTGGGTTCCTTCGCCATCATTCCCATTCCCTTTCAGCCCCACCGAACCCAATTGGGTTATTCCCTGATCCCCCCGGTGTGGGGCATGGGGTATGCCACGGAACTGACCCTTGCGGGCGTATCTTTTTTCTTAAGGGAAACGATCCTGCCGGAGATCTACGGGGTGGTGGAGCCGGAGAACGGGGCTTCGCTGCGGGTACTGGAGAAGGCCGGTTTTCTCTTTCTTGAAAAGGCCCGGTACGAGGAAAAGGAATTGCAGGTACTACGCTTCCGGCGGCCTCATTGATACTTTTTGACGATGCCGGTGTAATTATGGGGAGTGATCTTCTTGAGTTCCCTCCGAACCTCTTCCTTCACTTTCAGTCCGTCGATGAACTGGTGAATCGTCTTTTTGTCCACCTTGTCCTTTCCCCGTGTGAGCGCCTTGAGGGCCTCATATGGGTTGGGATAGTTCTCCCGGCGAAGGATGGTCTGAATGGCCTCGGCCACCACGGCCCAGTTGCTGTCGAGGGCCTCATAGATGCGGGCATCGTTCACCACCAGTTTGCCCAATCCTTTTTCCAGTGAGCGGAAGGCGATCAGGGTATGCGCGAAGGGTACGCCGATGTTGCGCAGTACCGTGGAATCGGTCAGGTCGCGTTGCAGCCTCGATACGGGGAGTTTGGCTGAAAGGAACTCGAACAGGGCGTTCGCCATACCGAGGTTGCCTTCCGCATTCTCGAAGTCGATCGGGTTCACTTTATGTGGCATCGCTGAGGAGCCCACTTCCTCCTTGCGCGTTTTCTGACGGAAATATTCCATCGAGATATAGGTCCACAGGTCGCGGCAGAGGTCGATCAGGATGTTGTTGATCCGCTTCATGCAGTCGAAATGGGCGGCCAGGTGATCATAATGTTCGATCTGTGTGGTGTATTGCTGGCGGTGCAGCCCCAGGTTCTGCAGGAACTCATTACCGAACTTGACCCAGTCGGCCTTCGGGAAGGCCACATGGTGGGCGTTGAAATTACCTGTGGCGCCGCCGAATTTGCCGCTGAACGGTATCTGAATGAACTGCTCGATCTGGTCCTGAATACGTTCGGCGAATACCATCAGCTCCTTGCCCAACCGGGTAGGGCTGGCGGGCTGGCCATGGGTATGAGCCAGCATCGGTATGTCCGTCCATCGGTCCACCAGCAATTTGATTTCGGTATTCAGGTTCAGCAGGGCCGGCAGATACTCGTATTCCACGGCATGTTTCCACGCGAGGGGAACGGCGGTATTGTTGATGTCCTGTGAGGTAAGGCCGAAATGCACCCATTCACGGATCGCAGACCCGCCGGCCTTCTCCAGTTCATTCTTGATGAAATATTCCACGGCCTTCACATCATGGTTCGTATTGAATTCGATCTGCTTCACCTCCTGGGCGTCCTCAGGGCCAAATTCTTCCAGCAGCCGGGCAAGGGGGCGCGCTGCTTTATTGGGGATCTTCAGGAATTTCTTCTTTTCGAGGAACAGCAGGTACTCCACTTCCACCCGCACCCTGTATTTCATCAATCCGTATTCCGAAAAATATTCATCGAGGTGCTGTACCTGTTTCCGGTAGCGGCCGTCGATGGGGGAGATGGCGGTAAGGGCGGTGAGTTCCATGTTTATGCGGGAGGTGTCGGCAGCGGTTCAGACCGCCATCGCTACCTTTGTGTCACAAATTTAATTCATTTGAGGAAGATACGGGTGGGCATTGTGGATTACCTGAATACGCGTCCGCTGCTCTGGGGGCTGGAACGGACACCGGTGCGAGATCGGATACAGCTGCGTGGAGATTATCCCGCCCGTCTGGCCGAACAGTTGCTGGGAGGCGAGATCGACCTCGGGCTGGTGCCCGTTGCGGTCCTGAAACAGATTCCGCACTACCATATCATAGGCACGCATTGTATCGGCACGAACGGTGAAATCGCTTCCGTGGCACTGTTCAGTGAAGTGCCCGTTGAGGAGATAGAGACCGTTTATCTCGACTACCAGAGTCGCACCTCGGTGGCCCTTCTGAAGTTCCTGATGCAGGAGTACTGGGGTGTACGTCCCCGCCTTGTGCAGGCAGCATCCGATGCATACCGTGATGAGATCAAGGGAACGACGGCCGGGCTGGTCATCGGCGACCGGGCCTTTGAACAACGGAAAGTATCCACCTTCATCTATGATCTGGGGTCCGAGTGGCGAAAGATCACCGGCCTGCCCTTCGTTTTCGCAGCCTGGGTCAGTCTTACCGAACTGCCTGCCGATTTCATCGAACTCTTTGATACGGCCAATGCCGCCGGCTTGTCACATATCGACGAGATCGTGTCGGCGGCTGATTACGGCCTGTACGATCTGCATAAGTACTATACGTTACATCTGAGCTATGAACTCGATGCTGCCAAACGGGCAGGCTTGGAGAAGTTCCTGGAGGTTATCTGAAACCAAGTGGGTGTTCAGTGCTGAAACGTCGGGAAGG
Source organism: Bacteroidota bacterium (assembly GCA_046052505.1). Classification (GTDB taxonomy): domain Bacteria; phylum Bacteroidota; class Bacteroidia; order Chitinophagales; family Chitinophagaceae; genus JJ008. The sequence goes on from JBJOMF010000113.1 coordinate 6,605, forward strand.
CATCGCTCCGGCAGAAAATGGTATTGATATAGGTATCCGCGTAGCTGAAATACCCCTTGCTTTGCAGGAAATCGGGCAGGTCCTTCTTTTTGAACTGCCTGCCGTCTTCGGTAAAGCCAAGGGTCTCGGTACAGATCACTTCAGGTACGAACCGGTCGAAGTCGATCCGTTGCAATATGCTCAGGTCAAGTCCTTCCACATCGATGGACAACAGATTCGGGTGAGGTGAGAAATACCGGCCCATCACTTCATTGATATCAAGTAAGGGCACCCGGCGCACTTCTTTGACGGCCGGCCGTCCCAGTTCCGGCGTACCGGTCTGCTCCCAGAACGAAGCTTCGCTCCTGGAAAAGGTATTCAGCCCGTGGAAGGCCTCATCGAACATAAAGTAATCGGCTTCCCGTTCCTCGCTGAAGGCGATGCCTGCGTTCAGGCAGGTATCTCGGTTTCGTTTCCGACGGATCTGCCGGCACAGCACCGGATTCGGCTCCACACAGACTCCCCGGCTGCCTCGGGTGTACAGCCGATAGGTATTGCTCAGGGCGATCGGGTCGTTGGTGCCCACGTCGAGAAAAGAGGGCCTGTCGATCTTCAGGCGCTGGAACAAATCAGCGATAATGATATCTTCGCCACTTTGGGAATAGCTTCGGCGAAGGTGCGGGAACACCCGTCGGGTGGCCCATTTTTTGAGCTGAGTGATCGGGCTGGACATGTGATCGGTACAATGCTTCGCAAAGATATGATCTCCCTTCGGCCCTAAACTGTAAGGACCATGAAAAAATGGATCAGAAACCTGTTGCAGCGGTACGGATATGATATCGTAAAGACAGGCCGGCCGTATGTGCCTGAAACCAGGCACGATCTGCAGGTGCGGGTCGGTGCGTTCAGCTTGCGCATGCCGGGATTCAATCCACAGGCGACCAATTACAGGATTTATCCGGATCTCAATGCGGCTTTCGGGCGACTGGCCGTTGCCGTGGCGGGGGCCTATCCCAACATGTGGCTGATCGATGTGGGTGCCAACGTAGGAGATACCATCGCCGTCGTGCGTTCAAAGGTTCAAGTGCCGATTATCGCCATCGAAGGTGACGCAGCCACCTTTAGGTATCTGGAGTCCAATGCCGCCCTTTTTCCCGATGTGAAGCGGATCTGCACCTTTCTAGGTGAGCATACGACCCGCATCCGTGCCCGTTCCGAAAAGCGGGGATGGAATACGACCATTATTCCCGATCCGAGCGGTACGGAGACGCTCATGATTCGTACGCTCGATGAGGTACTGCAGGCCGAAGGCCTTTCGGCACTTCCGGTTAAACTGCTCAAAGTGGACGTGGAAGGATTCGATACGATCGTATTGCGCGGTGCACTGGATACCATCCGTTGCCATCATCCGGTCCTTTTCTTCGAATACAACCGGAACAACATGAAAGCGATCGGTGAGGACGGACTGCCCACCCTGTTTTCCCTTCGGGACCTGGGTTACGATCGGGCCGGGTTCTTCGATCACCAGGGAACCTTGATGGCCGTTTCCCGGCTTCTACAGGACGAGGTCGTTCGGAGCCTCCATCGTTATATCTCCGCTCCCCGCAATCTGGCCGGTTATTATGATATCTGCCTGTTCCATGAGGCGGATAGTCGGCTGGCCGATACCTATTTTGAAAGTGAAATGGCGTTACAGGAAGGATGATCTCAGCGGCTGCAGAGCTGCGCAACCACTTTTTCAAATTGGGGCTGATAGCAGAAGTCGTACGCATCCGGACCCTCCGGGATCACATTCGGGCATTCGAAGAAGGTCTCCAGTGCCCGGGGCGTCTTCAGCCCCTCCGCTACAGCGAAGGGGAAGGATTGATTACCGATGAAACAGCGGGAGCCGGCCACGATCCGTGCGAAAGCCAGGAAGTCGGGAACGGGCTGATAGGTCAGTCCGGGGAGTTCGCTTCGCAGGTCTTCATACTCCTCCGGTAAGCCGAGGAACACAAGCCGCGGATACTTTCTCAGGAAAGCATACGAGATCCCCGGTGCACGA
>JBJOMF010000114.1:0-3746 GCA_046052505.1 Bacteroidota bacterium
TTTGATATATTTCAGGGTGTATTAAGAATTTTAACTCATCCAGTTGACACCGGCCTCGGGGTTCCACTTGATGGTGGTCTTTTTCAGGTCGGTCCAGAATCCGATCGAGCTTTTACCCGTGATGTCACCGGCTCCAAACTTGCTCTGGTTCCATCCCCCAAAGGAGAAGGGTTCCCGTGGCACGGGTACACCTACGTTCACACCGGTCATGCCCGCACGGACCCGCTCGGTAACATACCGCGCCAGGGCGCCGTTCTGTGTGAACACGGCGGCGGCGTTGCCATAGGGATTTGCATTTTCGATTGCGAGGGCTTCATCCACCGTGTTCACCCGAATGATGGAAAGCACCGGTCCGAAGATCTCTTCCCGGGCCACGGCCATATCGGGTCGTACACGATCGATCACCGTGGGACCTACATAGCTGCCTCCCGGTTTGTCCGTAACGGCAGCCTTTCGTCCGTCTACCAGAAGGGTCGCACCCGCATCGGCCGCCGATCCGATGTACATTTCAATACGATCTTTGGCTTCATGGCTGATCACCGCGCCGAGATTCGCTCCCGGCACAATGGCCATCGCCTCCTTGCAGACCCGTTCTATGATCGGGTCCACATTTCCCACCGCCACCATCACCGACGCGGCCATGCAGCGTTGCCCCGCGCAACCGGTCATACTGGCCGCCACGTTGCGGGCGGTCATATCCGGATCCGCATCGGGCAATACGATCAGGTGGTTCTTGGCGCCGCCCAATGCCAGCACCCGCTTGTCGTTTGCCGTGCCCAATCGGTACACCCGCTGTGCCACCCGGGTGGATCCTACAAAGGAAATGGCCTGTATGCCGGGATGCTCACAGATCGCTTCCACGATGTCGCTGGCACCATTCACGATATTGAATACCCCATCAGGCAGACCGGCTTCCTGTAAAAGTGCTGCCATACGGCCAGCGGTGAGTGGTACTTTTTCTGATGGCTTCAGCAGCAGGCAATTCCCGAGGGCGATGGCGTTGGGGATGGTCCAGTTGGGTACCATCGCCGGGAAATTGAAGGGAACGATACTGGCCACCACGCCCAATGGCACATATTCCGACCGGCATTCGATGCCTTTGCTCACTTCCAATACCTCGCCGGCGGCCAGCTGAGGCAGGGCGCAGGCGAATTCCGTGAGTTCGATGCTTTTGTCGATCTCCGCTACGGCCTCCTCGAGGGTCTTGCCGTTCTCCTCACGGATCAGTTCCGCCAACAGCATGCGGTCTCGTTCCAGCAGGGTCTTGTATCGGAAAAAGACCTGCACCCGTTCTTTGATCGGTGTGCGGCTCCAGGATGGGAAGGCGGCAGTGGCGGTGCGGACCGCCTCGTTCAGTTCATCAGGGGTTGACAGCGTTACCTCGGAAAGTTGAGCGCCGTCCAGTGGCGATAGCACGGGCCGTTTGTCGGTACCGGACGAGGGCATGAAGGCGCCACCGATGAAATTCCGGACCGGTTCATATCGCATAGAAAAACTTGTTTAGAGGAAATGCGGATGTGTGGTTTTAAAAATACATATTTTGACGAATTTCGCAGTCATTCATCTTTATCTCGTGACACCTGAACGACTCCATCGGCTGACCAACGTGCTCAATAAACGGCAGGGCGACCTGACCCTGGTGCTGGAGAACGTGTTCGACCCGCATAACATCTCTGCTGTCATGCGCACGGCCGATGCGGTAGGGGTGCAGGATATCTACATCCTAAACACCCGGATCCCCCGTCACAAGAAATGGGGCGCCCGCAGTTCCTCCAGTGCCGCCAAATGGCTGACCGTGCATCAATATGATGATGCGGCCGCCTGTTTTCGGGCCCTGCGGGAGCGCTACGAGACGGTCCTGACGACCCACCTCAGCAGTGATGCTGTGGGATTGCATGCCATCGACCTTACCCGGTCGATAGCCCTGGTATTCGGCAACGAACACAGCGGCGTCAGCGATGAGATCCGGGCCCTGGCCGACGGCAATTTCATCATCCCGCAGGTGGGCATCATCCGTTCGCTCAATATCAGCGTGGCCTGCGCGGTCACCCTGTATGAGGCCTTTCGGCAGAAACAGGCAGCCGGCCACTACGACCGCCCGGGTCTCAGCCCCGTCCGGTTCAAGAGCCTGCTCAGTGAATGGGGAATGCTGGACCAGGGGGATCAATAACCGGAGATGCGCAAAACGTCCTTTCATATCCTTATCCTGCTGGGGCTGTTCTTCGCGGCCCGCAGCGATGGTCAGCAGGTGTCTCGAGTCAAACTGTCGGATATCGATAGCCTGATCGGCCTGAGCAAGGGCCCGCTCATCTTAAATTTTTGGGCCACCTGGTGCCAGCCGTGTGTGGAGGAGATGCCTTATTTTATCAGCCAGGTGCGTGCTTATAACAGCAAAGTGGTCCCTGCATCGGACAGCATCCGGCTCTACCTGGTGAGCCTGGATTTTCCGGATGCCTACCCTGGAGCGCTGACCCGTTTCTTACAATACCGGAACATTCGGGCTAAGGTGTGGTGGCTGGATGAAACCAACGCCGATGTGTTCTGTCCGCAGGTAGATGCCCGCTGGTCGGGTGCCATTCCCGCCACCCTCTTCATAAACAATCGCAACGGCTACCGGGACTTTGTTGAGGACAAAATAAAACCTGCCGCCTTGGAGCAGCAGGTGGAACGTCTGACAAAGAAGCACTAAGGGTTACTGTCGCTTGATCGAACAGCCCACAGAACGTGTTTCTTTTACGCTGATTTCTTTACCGCCCCTGAGTTCGTCGATGGCCACCTGCAGGTGCTTGCGGGTAACGGCGGAGGCGTCATTCGGATTGTCATCGATCGCCCCGTGATACACCAGCTTGCCATCACCATCGAAGAGAAAGCATTCGGGTGTTCGGTTGGCTCCAAAGGCATCGGCCAGTATGTGATTGCGGTCTACCAGGTAGGGCCATTTGTAGCCCTGCTTCTCTGCATACGCCTTCATGGCCGGATATGAATCCTCATCGCCCCGCTTGGCCTCGTTGGGATTGAGCACCGCTACGCCAATGCCTTTTTCTCCGGCATAGCGGCAGATGTCATTGGTGCGGCTTTGGTTCCGGATCACATACGGGCAGGTGTTGCAGCTGAACATCACCAGCAGGCCTTTGTCGGTCTTCAGATCCTGCAGGGAGTGTTCCTTGCCGCCGACATCCATCATGCGGACCTCGGGTTTGGGAATGCTGGCGCCTATCGGCAGCGGGTCGGCAGGAACGGACTGCAGTTGCAGGGCCGCCATGGCGGGGAGGAGTGAGAACAGGATACCTTTCATGCTGTATTTTTTTGAAAGAACCAAGTTACGCGGATTTTGTTTGCTCAGTGCCCTCCGGTGGCGGTTCCATGTTCGGGCGGTTGCTGATTTCCTTGAGCGAGGTGATGCTCACGTTCAGCTCGAAGCCGATCAGCAGTACCAGCGAGTTGATGAACACCAGTGCCATCAGGATGAGTACGGTCCCGATCGAACCGAACAGCTGGTTGTACTGACCGAACTGACCGACCCACCAGGAGAAGAGGAAGGTGGTGCACAGCATGAGCAGGGTCGCCAGCACGGATCCGGGGTTTACCAGCCGCCATTTCTCATGTACCGCGGGTGCATGCCTGTAGATATAGGATATACAGGCGAAGAACAGCAGGGCGATGATCACCCACCGGGCGTTGATGATGATCGTTCGGAGGGTTTCGTTGGCTACGATCAGCTGCAGCAACTGCCCCTGGGCCATCAG
>JBJOMF010000115.1:0-4577 GCA_046052505.1 Bacteroidota bacterium
CTGCGCAAGAACAACGCGGCTACGTTTTCTCAATTGCTCTTTCTGACCTACCCCGACCGGGTGGTGGAGGAACCCGTGACTCTGGGCGACCGTGCACGATCCGGCGCCCCGGTGTATGATGCCTCGGCTGCCCGTCAGTACCTGGAGCCGGCCCGTACCGTCGTCGATCTGCATATCGATAAGATCACGGATGACTGGAAACAGCTGTCTTCGTATGAGATCCTGAACCTGCAGCTGCAAGCCTTTGAGAAATACTACCACCTGGCCCTGGTCCATCATCAACCCTCCCTGATCGTGATCCATGGGGTAGGTGAGGGGGTGCTTCGCGATCAGGTCCATCAGGTCTTGCGGACGAAAAAGGAGGTTCAGTCCTTTGTGAATCAATATCATCCTTCCTTCGGCTTCGGGGCTACGGAGATCTACTTTCGTTACTGACCTGGCCGCCGTACCTTTGTCATGCTGCAGGCCGGGCCATCGCGCCGTTGAAAAACGGGGAGGAAAGTCCGGACAGCACAGAGCGATGCACCGGTGAATAGCCGGCCACCCCGCTTGCGGGGTGAGAGACAGTGCCACAGAAAATAACGGCCACACTCCGGTGTGGTAAAGGTGAAAACGTGGGGTAAGAGCCCACGGCGTCGGGTGGCAACATCCGGCGGGGGTAAACCTTGCATGCTGAAATGCCACGTATAGTACCGTTCAGGGCGGCTCGTCCGAACCCACTTCGGTGGTACGGTACAGGGTAGGCAGATTGATTCTTCCGGGTAACCGGGAGGACAGATAAATGATGGCCACCCCGCCTGGCGGGGAACAGGATCCGGCTTACAGGCCTGCAGCATTTTTTTTCGTTCATCCGGAAAAGTACATCCGCCCCCAATAGCCTCCCGCTTCCATCATCCAGGCGATACCGAGGTGTACCATCAATCCCCCGTAGATGGATCGGTTGTGATAGGCTACGATGCCTAGCAACAGCCCGCCAAAGTATGAACTGATGCACTCCGCCAATGGTTTTCCGAAGTGGATCGTACAGTAAAAGCAGGCCATGGGTAGAATGGCATCCGTTCCGGCCCACCGTATGAAAGCCAGTACCAGAAAGCCCCGAAAGAACAGTTCAATGGTCAGGAAGTCGGATCCGTACCCAAGCTCATAGGCAATTCGTTCCATCCAGCCGGCTGCACCACTTTGGATCAGGTTCTCCACGGTTGCTATTTTTGGATAAACCGACTGAAAGTCCGGCTGCGTGGCGGCCCATGTGATCAGGGGTATCATCATCAACAGCATCCATCCGTAGGGTTGCCAGTGCCATCCCTTCGGCCGAAGTCCGAAAAAAGTCGCCGGCCTGCCGCTGCCTGTCCAGGTCAGCCACAATAGGAAAACGGTCAATGTAAGCAGCCCGGGCCAATACAGAACGTGGTTCCAAAAAACGTTACGATCGGATACGGCAGGCAGGTAATCGATCGCCGGTAGTGCGATCTTGAGGGAGAAGATCAAGGGCGCAACGACGAGCAGTGCCAGAAACCCTCGCTCCCGGAACAGGTTCCTTCGTAGGGTTCTACCGATCAGCAGGTAGGGCAGGAAGAAGGGTATGGCCGTGATGCCACACCAGGCCAGCCACCGTTGCAGAAATGGCAGTTCCGCGACCTGTGGTTCCCAGCCATATACGTAGTTCAGGCATATCCATAGGGCCATGAAGGCGGTGACCAAACTAACGGTCAGGGGATCCCTGTTGCGGGAATAGGACCGAATATGCTGAAGGATCCGGAGCAGTCGGTTCTTTTTTTAACGCCTATTAAACTTTTTCTATGCGACCTCTTCCAAAGTACGGAATGATTTTTAACCCTTTAAAAACGAATCACCATGAAAACGAACCAACCCTTTCGGTTGCCTCTTCTCGCCTTACTGGCCCTGGTAATGGTACTCCATGCCTGCTCTAAGGAACGGAGCGTCGCGACCGATCCACTCACGGAGGAGCAAGCCATTTCGTATTCAGACGAGAGTGCCCAAGCCGAGTCGAGCTTTGACGATGCCGAAGACCTCTCCCTGCTCGCGGCCGATGACGATGATCTGGCGGTTACCGGCCGGGGCTATCATCCCTCCTTTGAAGAGTTGCGGTTGCGGCTGGGCCCCTGTGCCACCATCACCGTAACGCCCAATGACAGTACCTATCCCAAGACGATCACCGTCGACTTCGGTGATGGTTGCCTTTGTGCCGACGGGAAATACCGAAAGGGGGCCGTCATCACCCATCTCACGGGTCCCATCCGCCGTACGGGCTCCGTGATGACCATCACCTTTCAAAACTATTACATCAACCGGGCCCATATTCAAGGCACCAAGATCGTGACCAACCAGAGCACCAATGGGAATCTCGTTTTCGGCGTTCGGGTGGTCAACGGCTCCGTGACATACCCTTCGGGGCGAGGATGGGAATATCAAGTGGAGCGGTTGGTGCGTCAGGTTCAGGGCGGAGGCACGCGCATGATCCGTGACGATGTATTTGAAATGACCGGACGATCGAATACCGCCTATAATTCCGGTGTTCGCGTTACGCTGAATACGGAATCGCCCCTGATCAAAAAAGTCGTTTGCCCCTGGGTCAGCGATGGCGATCTGAAGATCCGCATCAACGACCGCATCCTGTTCCTCGACTTTGGCGCACCGGATAACGGGTCGTGTGACAACAAGGCGTTGCTGACCTGGAACAATGGGGCCAATCAGCGGCTGATCACACTGCCCTGAACCTCGACGGAATCTGATAGCACTGGAATGCCTCCCTGTGGAGGCATTCTTTTTTGGGTATTTCCCCGGTGGGCAAGCACCGGGCTGTTTTTCAGCTTCACTCGGCCGGTTTTCGTACTTTTGCGTTCTATGACACAGGAAAAATTACAGGATATGCGGTCCCGCATTGTCGGGATAAGGAGGTTTCTTTGACGTCGAGAACCGACAAGCAAAGGTAGAAAGCGACAAGCAACTCTCCCTGAGTCCCGGCTTCTGGGACGACAATACCCGCGCCACTGCGATCATGAAAGAGATCAAGGTGAACGAGTATTGGGTCAAACTCTATGACACCACGCAGGGTGCCGTGGAGGATTTTGGGGTTCTTTTCGAATTTTGGAAGGCAGGAGATGCCTCCGAAGAGGAAACGCGCGACGCATACGAACGCGCTCTCGCTGCCGTGGAAGACGCGGAGTTCAAAGCCACCCTTAATGAGCCGGAAGATGAGCTTCCTGCCGTCCTTCAGATCAATTCGGGTGCAGGGGGAACCGAAAGCCAGGACTGGGCCGAGATGCTGGCCCGTATGTACCGGATGTATGGTGAACGAAAAGGCTGGAAGGTGACCGAGCTTGACTGGGTCTGGGGTGACGGGGCGGGGATCAAAACCGCCACCCTGCAGTTTGAAGGGGACTTCGCCTACGGATTTCTCAAAGCAGAGAGCGGCGTGCACCGGCTGGTCCGGATCTCACCCTACGACAGCAATGCCCGGCGCCATACTTCGTTTGCCTCCGTCTTCGTGTACCCGCTGGTGGATGACACCATTACCATCGATATCAAGGACAGTGAGGTGAAGATGGAGACGGCCCGCAGTGGCGGAGCCGGGGGCCAGAACGTGAACAAGGTGGAGACCAAAGTGATGCTCACGCACCTGCCAACGGGGATCGTCGTGGTCTGTCAGACCGAACGGACCCAGCTGGGCAACCGAGAGAAGGCCATGCAGATGCTACGCAGCCGGTTGTATGAGGAGGAACTCCGAAAGCGCAATGAACTGCGGGATGCCACCAACGCCAAGAAGAAAAAGATCGAATGGGGCAGTCAGATCCGGAGCTATGTCTTTCACCCCTATAAAATGATCAAAGACCACCGCACCGATTTTGAGACGGGCAACATCCAGCCTGTGATGGACGGGGAACTGGATGGGTTCATTAAAGCGTATCTGATGAGTGAGAAAGAAGCGGAAAGCTAAATGCGCCGGGTTCAACCCAGTACGTTCACCTTTAAATCCAGCATATGCAATACGGTCAATTTTCCTACCCGCTTCCCGCAAATGAGCCGGTACTTTCCTATGCGCCTGGCAGTCCGGAGAAAAAGCGGCTCAAGGCGGCTCTAAAAGAGCTCAAGTCGCAGGAGGTAGATGTGCCCATGTACATCGGCGGTAAAGAAGTTCGTACCGGTAAAAAGGTGGCCATGCGTCCGCCACACGAAACAAAACACCTCCTCGGACATTTTCATGCGGGGGAGGAGAAGCATGTACGGCTGGCCATCGACGCGGCACTGGCAGCCCGGAATTCGTGGTCGTCCATGCCCTGGGAAGACCGCGCACATATCTTCCTGAAGGCAGCCGAATTGATCGCCACGACATACCGACCGTACCTCAATGCCGCCACCATGCTCGGTCAGAGCAAGAATGCGTTCCAGGCCGAGATCGATGCCGCCTGTGAGCTGATCGATTTTCTCCGCTTCAATGTACATTTCCTGTCCGAGATCTACCGACAGCAGCCCATCAGCGGACCTGGCATGCACAACCGCATGGAATACCGGCCCCTGGAGGGTTTCGTGTTGGCCGTGACCCCCTTCAACTTCAC
>JBJOMF010000116.1:0-4755 GCA_046052505.1 Bacteroidota bacterium
ATGCGGAACTCAGCATCGAAGAGCGGAAGACGGAGCGGTACGAGCAGGTGGTAAGCGAATGCAACGAATTCACCGACCGCTTTCCGGAAAGCAAACTCCGGAAGGAGGTGGATCAATACCTGGCTTTATCCCAAAAAAATATCAAAAACACCCTCTAATGAGTAAGCTCAGACGCCAGCTCAGTGCCGGCATCACCAACAATGTGGAAACCCGCAATCTCGAAGACATCAAGTCCAAGACCGGAAATGTGTATGAATCCATCGCCATCATCGGGAAGCGTGCCAACCAGATCAACATCTCCCTGAAAGAGGAGCTCCATAACAAACTGGAGGAGTTTGCCAGCCATACGGACAGTCTGGAGGAGATCCATGAGAATAAGGAGCAGATCGAGATCTCCCGCGCCTACGAGCGGATGCCGAATCCGGCCCTGCTCGCCACCCAGGAGTTCATCGAGGATAAGGTCTACTTCCGCAAAGGAGAGACCGAGCTGTTCAGCTGATCCCTCCGGAGCGCTCCGGCACACCAATGCATCGGGCGACCTGCGGTTGCGGGTCGCTTTTGTTTTGCCTGTACCTTTACCTTACGGTACCGATGGTCATGGGCCATTCGTCCGTCTATCCATTCGATTATGCGCAATTATCTTATCGTCCTGTACTGCCTTCTGGCTTCCGTCTTTCCGGCTCGGTCGCAGGAACTCCAGGCCCGCGTGAGCATCATCGCCGACAAGGTCAGTACCACTATAGACCGGAAGATCTTCCAGACCTTGCAGACCGGGCTCACCAATTTCCTGAACAACCGGAAGTGGACGCAGGATGTTTTCCAGCCTATGGAAAAGGTGCAGTGCCGCTTCCTCCTCACCATCGACGAGGCGGCATCCAATAACGTTTATAAGGGTAAACTCACGGTGCAGGCGGCCCGTCCCGTTTTCAACAGTTCCTATGACTCCCCACTGCTCAATTTCATCGACGACAATATCACCTTCCGCTACGTGGAATTCCAGCCCATCGAATTCAACGAGAACCGGGTGCAGGGGAATGATCCCTATGTAGCCAACCTGACGGCCATCCTGGCCTTTTATGTGAACATCCTGCTGGGCATGGATTATGCATCCTTTACTCTTCGTGGGGGCGATCCTTATTTCCTGAAGGCCTGGAACATCGTTAACAATGCACCCGAAAGCGGCCGTGACATCGGCGGCTGGAAGGCCTTTGAGAGCCTTCGTAACCGGTACTGGCTGGCCGAAAACCTGAACAACAACCGCTTCACACTGGCCCACGACGCGATCTATGCGTACTACCGGACCGGGCTCGACCTGTTCTATGAGAATGAGGAAGCCGGACGTACGGGCATTTTGAACTGCCTCAACTATCTTAATTCCCTCAATGCGGAGAATCCCAATTCCATGTTCCTGCAGGTATTCTTTCAGGGTAAGGGGAACGAGTTGCTTCGGGTGTTCAGCAAGGCATCGCCGGATCAAAAACTGCGGGCCAGGGACCTGCTCACAAAACTCGATCTTACCAACGGCCCCCTTTACAAGGATCTGAAATGAAAGGCCTGACCTTTGCCTGTTTGCTTTGCATCCTGCTTTCCTGTGGGAACAAGAACCGCATCCCCTCCGGCGTTTTGCCGGAAAAAAAGATGCAGGCCGTCCTCTGGGACCTTATGCGGGTCGATCAGTTCCTGGGCGATCACCTGTTCCGCACCCCGGATACCGCCATCGGCAAGGTCCGCATCAGTACCGGCTATTACCAGGAGGTACTCCGGCAGCACGGGATCACCCGGGAAACCTTTCGGGTCAGTTACGATTATTATTCGGCCCATCCGGAGCGGATGCGCTCGATACTCGATTCCATAGCGGTCGGAACGGACCCTGTTTCGCTTCCGGTACCGGATACCACGGTCAGGCGTCCGTTGTTCGATTCGGCCCGTCGGTTGGCAGCGGACAAGAACGGACGGGATACTGCCGGACAACGACAGCGAACGGCTTCCCCTCGCGTGGAGTAGCCGGTGTCTCGTGTATTTTTGTCATTAAATCCATCGCATGAATAAAGTGTTTGTGAATGCCGATGAAGCGATCCGGGACATACCGGACGGAGCCGTGCTCATGTTAGGCGGTTTTGGTCTTTGTGGCATCCCGGAGCATTGTATCGCTGCACTTGAGAGAAAGGGGGTTCGTGATCTTACCTGTATCTCCAATAATGCGGGGGTAGATGATTTTGGGATCGGACTCCTGCTGCAACGCCGTCAGGTCCGGAAGATGATCTCATCCTATGTTGGTGAGAATGCCGAATTTGAACGCCAGTTGCTCAGCGGTGAGCTGGAGGTGGAGCTTATCCCGCAGGGCACGTTGGCGACCCGTTGCTTGGCTGCCGGTTACGGTATTCCCGCCCTGTACACTCCGGCCGGTGCGGGCACCGAGGTGGCAGTAGGAAAGGAAGTGCGTCATTTTCAAGGTAAGGAATACTTGCTGGAGCAGGCATTCGAGGCCGATTTTGCACTGGTAAAAGCCTGGAAGGGCGATACGGAGGGAAATCTCATTTTCAAGGCTACGGCCCGAAACTTCAATCCGCTGATGGCCATGGCAGGACGCATTACCATCGCTGAGGTGGAGGAACTGGTGCCGGCCGGGCAGTTGGATCCCGATCAGGTCCATACGCCCGGCATCTACGTCCGTCGTATTTTTCAGGGAACCACATACGAAAAGCGGATCGAGCAGCGCACGGTCCGAAAGACGAATTGATCGATTCATCCCCTCAATCAGGATATCATGGCTTTGAACAAGGAACAGATCGCGCAGCGTATCGCACAGGAACTGAAGGACGGCTATTATGTCAATCTGGGTATCGGTATCCCGACTCTGGTCGCCAATTACATACCCTCCGGCATCGAGGTCGTGCTGCAGAGCGAGAACGGGCTGCTGGGGATGGGGCCTTTTCCCTGGGAAGGGGAGGAGGACCCTGACCTGATCAATGCCGGCAAGCAAACGATCACCACCGTTGCGGGTTCCTCCTTCTTCGATTCCGCGATGAGTTTCGGTATGATCCGCGCCGGCAAGGTCGATCTCACGGTACTGGGTGCCATGGAGGTCAGCGACAGCGGCGATATCGCCAACTGGAAGATCCCGGGCAAAATGGTCAAGGGTATGGGCGGTGCCATGGACCTGGTGGCCAGTGCCCGCAACATTATCGTAGCCATGATGCATACCAACCCGAAGGGTGAATCCAAGCTTCTTCCGGCCTGTACCCTACCGCTCACCGGGGTGCGCTGCGTACGGCGGGTGGTGACCGATCTGGCGGTGCTCGACATTACGGTTGACGGGTTCCGGCTGCTGGAGCGAGCACCCGGCGTGAGTGTAGAGGAGATCCGGGCTAAGACAGCCGGGCGTCTTGTCGTGGCCGATGTGGTCCCGGAAATGACGTTTTGAGGCGGCTCAGTCGATCAGGTGGTTCTTGACGGCAAAAAAAACCAGTCCGGCGGTATTCTTGCTTCCAAAGCGTTCCATGAGCCGGTCCTTGATCGATTCGACGGTGCGGGGGCTTATCTCCATCTTCTGTGCGATCTCCGCAGCGGTGAATTCCATGCAAATGAATCGAAGTACATCGCGTTCCTTGTCAGACAGGGCGACCTCGCTGTTGAGTGAGGGCACGTCTTTTTGCCGGGCATGTGACTTTTTCAGCAGGATCCTGTTCACGAACTGGTTGAGGTAATACCCTTTTTCATGAACTTCCAGGATCGCACGCCGGATCTCCCCCGGTTCTGCGCTTTTCAGCAGGTATCCGTTTGCCCCGTTCTCCATCAGGTGATATACAAAGCGTTCGTCCTCGTACATGCTCAGCACCAGGATCCGAATGTTCGGGTATTGCTTGCTGAGTAACTTCGTGGTCTCGATCCCGTCCTTTCCGGGCATACGCAGGTCCATCAAAACCACATCGGGAGCTGCTTCCGTCAACCCCTTCAGTAATTCATCACCGTTGTCGGCCTCCAGTACAAATTTGATATTGGCATAGGGGCGCAGGGAAAGGATGACCCCCTTTCGGAAGATCTTATGATCGTCGGCGATGGCTACACGAATGATTCCCATGGGTGTTGCGCCCCTGCAAAAATAACCCATTTACGCCTTTCGGGTGAGGCGGATTATGCGTAGGGTTCGTCTTTGGGCAGCTCGATAGTGACCTTGTAATAGGTCTGCGAGCTGTCTTTTTCAAAATTGATAAGGCCCTGAACGACACGGAGGCGGCTGCTGATGTTCTTCAGGCCGAGACCAACGTTGCTTTTATTCAGTTTGTCGAAATCGGATTGAATGATGCCCCGGCCGTCATGGTGGATCCGGAGGTAAAATTTATCGGAGTGGACGTTCTGGGTGAGGTGGATGAAGCTGGCGTTGCTGTGCTTTAGGATATTGTTGATCAGTTCCTGTACGATACGGAAAACGATCAGTTCCTTTTCGCTTTTCAGCCGGTCCGTGTACTGGTGGAAGCGGCTGCTGGCATTGATCGCCCCGGAACCGCTTATTTTCTGGAACAGGTCATTGATGGCGGATTCCAGTCCGAAGTTCTTCAGGGTGGGAGGCATCAGGCTGTGGCTGATATTGCGGATCAGTTGGATGGTGTCATCGATGATCTGACGGGCCTGGAAGATGGATTGCAGCTGGGTGGCCTTGTCCTGATTGACCAGGTTCTCATTCAGATAGAGCCGGGCCGTTGCGAGCAGGGGTCCGGCGTCGTCGTGAAGATCGGCAGCCAGTCGTTGCCGTTC
>JBJOMF010000117.1:0-3834 GCA_046052505.1 Bacteroidota bacterium
GGGAAAGAACGACCCTGAGCTTGTCCTTCAGTTCTTTCCGGGGCACGATAAAATCAAGAAAACCGTGCTCGAGGATGAACTCGGACCGTTGAAAGCCTTCCGGCAGGTCTTTTTTGATGGTTTCCTTGATCACACGGGGTCCGGCAAAACCGATGAGTGCGCCGGGTTCGGCGATATTCAGATCGCCCAGCATGCCAAAGGAGGCCGATATACCGCCAAAGGCGGGGTCTGTAAGCAGTGAGATGTACGGCAGTCCCGCATCGCTCAGCATCGACAGGCGTCCGCTCGTCTTGGCCAGTTGCATCAGGGAGAAAGCGCTCTCCATCATCCGGGCCCCCCCGCTTTTACTGATCACGAGATAGGGCAGGCGGTGTTCAATGCAATAATCGACGGCCCTGCAGAATTTTTCACCCATCACGCTGCCGAGGCTTCCGCCGATGAACTCGAAATCCATGCAGGCCACTACCAGATCGAGGCCATGGACCTTACCGGCGGCCACACGCATGGAATCATGAAGGTCGGTCTTGCTCCAGAGTTCCTGCAGTCGTTTTCCGTACGGTTTGAGGTCAGTGAAGCCCAGGTAGTCCTTGCTCCGGATACCCGCGAAGAGTTCGGTGAAAGTATTGTTGTCGAAAATGATCTCGTAATAGTCCGCACTTCCGATACGGTGATGAAAACCGCATTTGGCGCAAACATAGAGCTGCTCACGCAGCTCGGTGACGGTGCAGATGAAATGGCAGTCCGGACATTTGACCCAAAGGCCCTCTGGCGTCTCTTTTTTCTCCGAGGTCTTGGTGCTGATCCCTTTTTTGATCCGCCGGAACCAACTGCTCCGTATTTCCTCGGATTTGCCTTGGTCCCCGGTCAGGTTTGCGTCCAGGTCCTCAAACGGTTTGGCCATATCCTTTTGTTAGGATACAAATATAATGAATCGGGTAACAAGGAGGTCCGGTAAGGTCAGGCTCAAACCCCTGAACGTCAGGGGCTCGGTAGGCCTGTGCGGGGTCGGGCTATCAATTGTTCGGAGCGCCGCTGTCGATCCAGCAGATGATCGAATTTTTTTGCGCGGCCGTTAGGGAGCGGCCCTGTGGCATGCTGCCGTTCACCACGGACGCCCGGATGGAGGATTTCGCCGAGGAGATCTGGGCATAGGTGACCAGGGCGCCGGGGCCACTGTTGCTGCCGCTGGCATGGCATCCTGCCAGGGAACAGTTCGCCTGGAAGATCGGGGTTATATCTGCCGCAAAGGCTTTGTTGTTGACCGTGCTGCAGTCCGCGGTGGCGCCGCCGCCATTATCGCTTTTCTTGCTGCAAGCGGTAAGTAAGGGGAGTGCGAAAAGAAGGAGGATCGTTATGGCCGTTGTATTTCTCATGGTCGTGATTTACTCCTTAAAGAAACGCATTTTTCCTGGAACGTAGCAGCCATATCGGCCATTCCTTTCCCAAGGGGGCTTAGGCGACGGTAATGCCTTCGTCGAGGTAAACGTCCTGTATCGCCTGAAGGATCTCCACGCCTTCTTTCATGGGACGCTGAAAGGCCTTCCGTCCGGATATCAGACCCATGCCTCCGGCCCGTTTGTTGACCACGGCCGTGGCGACCTCCTCGGCCATATCACTGGCCCCGGAAGAGGCGCCGCCGCTGTTGATCAGTCCGGCACGGCCCATGTAGCAATTCGCCACCTGGTACCGGCACAGGTCTATCGGATGGTCGCTGGTCAGGTCTGAATAGATGCGCTTGTCATTTTTTCCGTAAGCGGATTCATTGGTATTGAGAGCCAGATAGCCCCCATTGTTCTCGGGAAGTTTTTGTTTGATGATATCCGCCTCGATGGTGACACCGAGGTGATTGGCCTGTCCGGTCAGGTCCGCTGAAACATGGTAATCCTTGTCCTTTTTGAAGGACGGATTACGCAGGTAGCACCAGAGGATCGTGGCCATGCCCAGTTCGTGCGCCATTTCAAATGCCTTACTCACTTCCTGGATCTGGCGTGTCGACTCATCGCTGCCAAAATAGATCGTGGCTCCAACGGCTGCGGCTCCCAGGTTCCAGCTTGCTTTGATGGATGCGAACATGATCTGGTCGAACTTGTTCGGATAGGTGAGGAACTCATTGTGATTCACCTTCACGATGAAGGGGATCCGGTGGGCATATTTGCGGGATAGCATGCCCAAGCCGCCGAAGGTGGTGGCAACGGCATTGCAGCCACCCTCCATGGCCAGTTTGATGATATTCTCCGGATCGAAATAGATCGGGTTCTTTGCAAAGGAGGCCCCTCCGCTGTGCTCGATGCCCTGGTCAACCGGTAGGATCGACAGATAACCGGTGCGGGCCAGGCGCCCGGTCGTGTACATCGCCTCAAGGTTCCGGAGTACCTGCGGGTTCCGGTCACTGCTCTGCCAGACACGGTCCACGAAATCGGGACCCGGTAGGTGCAACTGGTCCCTTTTGATGGTGCGGCATTGGTGCTGGAGCAGGTACTCGGCCTGATCGCCGAGGAGGTTGATGATCTTGCTGTTGGCCATGACGGTCGGTTTGATTTGGCAGACGCTTTTTGGGCCCGGCAAATATAGTGAGTTTACCGATCGCCGTGCCGTCGGGCTGTCATCCGAACAGCCTCTGGAGGGATCTGAAATAGTCGGGACTCAAACGCATGCGGCTGCCGTACCAGCTGAAAGGCTCGCCATTTACCAGGTGGATGGCAACCCCGGGGAGTAACGCGGACAGTTCCGACAGATGCTTTTCCCGAAAGGGATACGGTTCGGAGGAAAGAAGAACGACCTCCGGCCCGGCCTTCTGGATTTGCGCATCGTCAATGACAGGGTACCGGTTTTGTCCGGCAAAACAGTTTGCAAAGCCTGCTCGTTCCAGCATGTCGTGAATGAACGTATCACCACCGACGGTCATCCAGGGTTCGCGCCAGATCAGGTACAGGGCACGCCGTTTTGTCGTAGGTGTCGGCAGGTCCGCAAATGCCTGTTGCAGCGTTCCGATCAGATCATCCGCCGTGTTCTGTTTCCGGGTGATCTGGCCAAGTGTTCGGATCATGTTCAGGGCTCCCTGCAGGTCAGAAACATCGCTCGTCCATACCGGGCAGGTGCGTTCCAGTTCCTGGACCTGTTCCCTCACATTCTCTTCTTTGTTAGCAATAATCAGGTCCGGCTGCAGGTTTCGGACCAACGGGAGGTCCACCTGTTTGGTGCCTCCGACCCGGACCTTAGCTTGGTGCCATGAAGCGGGATGGATGCAGAATTTCGTGATGCCTACCACTTCCTGCTCCAGTCCCAGATCGAAAAGGAGTTCGGTCTGGGAGGGTACCAGTGATACGATCCGGCATGGAGGTTGGTCTAACCGGATGGTTTTCCCTGTCTGGTCGGTAAACAGTGACACGCGGCAATATGCCACAAAAATCTGAAATGCGTTGGGGGGGGAGGGTTTCACCGCGCCTCCTGCTGAACGGGTTCAGCAGGAGGGCTCTGGACGTAGAATCTTTTCTAGGATTTGGACACGGTGAAATCGAAGTGTTCTTCGGACTTGGATGATCGGTTTTTCTGGACTTGGACTGGGTCTTTCGTTGGATCTGGACTTGGTTTCTCTGGATCTGGACTGGGTCTTTCGTTGGATCTGGATCTGGTTTTTCTGGAACTGGACTTGGTTTTTCTTTCGGATTGAATCTGACACAAAACTAGTTCCGGCCCGTTCCGCACACAAGAGCAAAACTTCTTTTTTGAGGTAGGAAATATGCTTAATCCGGTTTGCGGGAACTACTTGGGATCCGGTTCGTATTCTTACGAAAGGCCAGAATTGCATTCATCTAATACGCTGGAAGTGAAATG